>NZ_FYDY01000030.1:0-59658 GCF_900187435.1 Pseudomonas sp. Irchel s3b5 | reverse complement strand
CCAAGCTCAGCACTGAGGGCTCGCTCGATCAAAGCCTTCTTGAACGCCGCAGAGGCGTCCTCAATGGCTTCAGCGGTCATCGGTCCATCGGTGAATTGCTCGAGCAGCTCTTTCGGGATTTTCGGTAGTTCTCGCAACGCGGGTTTCTTTTTGGTTGGCATACATGCACCTCTTACTCATGTTATGCCCGAACACAAAATTTCTGACACCCCCTGGCAGCTGTACGCAGGTTAGCAGACCGGGGATCTAGCAAGCCGGCGCGCCCGAAGGCGCCCTGCGCACAGCTACCATCAAGAGCAGGCATGGGAATGCCTGACTGATTGCGCTTGTGCACTTCACTAGAAAACCACAGGGCTGCTAAACCCGATCACTGACAATCAGTGACCCGATTCAAGTTACCGACGACCCCCAAGGCGCACAAGCCGGCGGATTCTGGCGTACCCGTAGGCAACGGCGCAAGGTCTTGTAGCTTTCATCAAGTAACCTACAGCGCTTTTAAACAAGCCCCTGCGCCGTGATGCTTGACACGCGAAATCGCAATCACCTCTAGGGACATCGACGTTAACTGCACCGGAAGAAATCCGACGAATAACCGCAGGTACCTGTCAACTTTGACAGTTACGCCATTTCGTAAATCGCTGTTTACTGTTCCCACGCGCAGAACGACGGGAAGCGTGAACGTAGTGCCCGATATTTTCGGTCTGCTTTTCGAGCCTATGCGCCTCGCAATATCCGGGGCGACAGGTGTGAATAACGGAGAGCGAACATGGCAGGTTCAGATAAAAAAGAACAAAGGCTTGATGCAGGTAAATCCACGGCCGGCGGGAATGTGCCTTTTGTGGTCCAGGACCCGGATGTCAGCCACATTGTGATAGATGCAACGGGACTCATTCTCCGCAAGACGCTTGATACCGATCAAACAATAACCATAAACACCTGGAGCGGTTCGCTTCCGACTAATCCTGACTATACGGAATATTTCAGGCTCCAGATTGCGCGTGCGAACAGTAACGAATGGACGCTTGTTGGAACGGAACATACCTACGTTGGAGGGGCCACATGGGTGCCACTGGTATTCACCCTCACGAGTGCCTGGTTTCTGGAGCCTGAAAATGAAGGCGGCTTTGATCTCAGATATGAACATCAAAACTATAATGAAACACAAGACCATTCTGGCCGTGTTCGTATCTTTATCGACAAAATCCCGCCCAACGGCGCGACCCCTCCGAGTAAAATGGTGTTCACGTTCACGCCTCCGATTACAGATGCCACGTTCGGTACGGATGACTTCCTCGAGGCGACGATTCCCAACTGGACCGGCGATGCCGTGGGGACTCATGTCGCCTTCGCATGGCTGAAAGATGAGTTGCCCGAGGATCCTGAAGAAATCGTTTTTATTGGACCCGTACCCATTCTTGGCGGCGGCAAGGTACAAATTCCGAAAGTCAAATTCATCGAGGCAGGGGATGGCCTGTGCTGTGGCGGTTATGTCCTGATCGACAAGGCTGGCAATATCAGCGGGTTGTCCCGGTACGAACTCATCTCCGTGGCACTTGACGTTCTGCCTCTCCCACCGTTGTCAAAACCCACCGTGTTAGACCCGACCCCTGCTGATGGGGAGCTTCGCCGCGAGGATATTATCGATGGCGTGCTGAAGGTTCATCTTGACCACGTCAACAACGGTAAGAACACCGACATCGTCGTTGTCGAATGGGAGGGCCGGAAGATCGAACCCGGAACGCCTCTGGGGGCGAATCCCTCCGGCGGGTTTGAAATTCTGGTGCCATGGAACATGATTCTGCAGGCCTATGGAAACGCGAAGGGACCCGTCGATACGAAGGTTAGCTACACAGTATTTCGTGGTGTAGAACCCTTTCCTTCGGTTGTGGAAACCATCAAATGCAACCTGTCCATCCCCGGCCCGGTCAACCCGAACCCGGAGCCTGGAAACCCCAATCTGGAAGTGGTCAATATTGTGGGTAAATCAGATGACCCTAATAAATTGATCGATACCGATGAGGATGAGGATGTCTTCGCCAAAATAAAGCTTGTTACGCCGCTGGAGGATGGAGATACGTATCAGGTCATGTGGAACGGAACACCCATTGGCGATCCGCGTGTGATCGATCTCACCGACGACGAGGTGGGGGACACTATCGAAATCCCGCTTGACTGGGACATCATCCGCGGCGAAGGCCCGGATATTGCCATGCCGGTGTGGTACGTGCTGACCCATGCAGATCATGCCAATCCACAAGAACCCAAGCTCCGTACACCCGTCGACATTCAGTTCTTGGTGCTGAAATTGCCGCCTGCCGAACCGCTGCATCCCAGCAGCGTCGGCAACTTAAACTGCAATTCATTGCGCTGGAATGCTGGCGGCACCGAATACGGCTTTGAGTACCGGATTCCACCGAGTGCTCATCTGAAGCCGGGCGATGACGTAGAAGTCGTGTGGAATGCTTATAAGGACTTCAACGATCCTTCGACAATTATCTCCGACGCCCAGAAAAAGCACACCTTTACTGACATCACCGACGACCAGGCGCAAAACGGGATTGTCTGGCTTATCGAACCCTATGCCACTCACATCCTGCCTATATTCGACGAAGACAATGTTATCGACTGGGGAAAAGGCAACGTGACCTACACCATCACGGGCAAACCCGCCGCTTCGCTACCACCCAACACCAAGGTCGGGCTGAATCAGGGTGAAGGGAGCTGCAACATTCCGACAAAACCTTGAGCAACCACGTGCAACGGTAACGCCGGAAGGGAGGCGGGTGTCGCACCGGCACCCGCTTTCTGTAGTGCTCAGTCCGGATTACTCCTACAGACGAGTAATCCATAGCCCTATAGCCTGCGCGGCCTTCTCCTTTCGCCTACCTGGGGTGCCTGTATGCCTACTGTTCGATTGTTCAAGCTGAATCCGCTGGCCCGTGCCTTGAAGGTGCTCTCCGTTACACCGTTTTTGCTGTTTTGCGATCTAAGTCATGCACGGGTTCTGAACCCAAACGAAGTGCTGAACATTGATGGCGGTACAGCCCCCGATAATTACGTGCTGAACGGTGATTCGACCCTCAATGCCAACGGCGCTCAAACCCGCGATATCGCGGTCAACCAATCGACCCTGAATCTCAAGGGCAGCGCCGTGCAGGCGACCGGTGCCAATGGCGTTCATGTGAATGCCGGTCGGGCGGACATTGCGGGCAGTAATATTTCCAGTGATCGGGTCGGTCTGGCCATCAGCCGTGATGCGGCGGCCACTCAAGGTGGCAGCGCGACAGTCAGCGACAGTGCGATCAGTGGCGCAACCGCTGGCGCCACGGTCAACGCGATGAGCAGCTTGACATTGCAGCGGTCGACGTTGACCGGTACTGGCGCCAATGGTACCGGCTTGCGGGTTTTCGACGGTACTGCCACCGCGACGGACAGTACGATCACCGGTGGCGGCAACGGCATTCAGATCGCCAATGATTTACAGGTCAGCAGCCCCAGCACGCTGGTTTTGAACAACACCGATGTGACCGCGCTCAACGGCTCGGCGATTGTCGTCGACACTGTCAATGCGCAGCCCAGTCAAGCCAACATTGCCGTGACCAATGGTTCAACGCTGACGGCCAGCAACGGCATTTTGATGGATGTGCGTAGAGGCGCAGAAGGTAATTTACGGGTCGACAACAGCACGCTGGTCGGCGATATCGTTGCGGATGGGAGCAGCACGGCCCATGTGCTGCTGGAGAACTCGGCGACCCTGACCGGTCGCCTGGAAAATGTGCAAAGCCTGGCGGTCAATAGCAATGCCAAATGGGTGATGGTGGGTGACAGTAAAGTGGGTGATCTCACCCTAAATGGTGGCGGCATTCAGTTCGGCAACCCGGGCGAGTTCTTCAAGTTGTCGGTCGATAGTCTGTCGGGCTCCGGCGGCACGTTCTATATGCACAATAATTTTGCCACCGGGCAAATCGATACATTGGTCGTGACCGGGAACGCGACAGGTAACCACCTGATCGATCTCGAAAGCAGTGGCTCGGAACCCCTGGCGGCAAGTTCCACGCCCGTTGTACAGATCGGCTCCGGTGATGCCCAGTTTGCGCTGAGTAAATTTGTGGACTTGGGCGCTTACTCCTATGACCTGGTCAAGCAGGGCGATACCGATTGGTAACCACTGGGGTTTAACGGGGAGATCTGTGAAGCTCAGTCAGGTCGTTATTTTCTGGGTAACGGATATCGAGCATTTAATCCTGTGCTGATGAGGTTTCAAAGTCCTGATGATTTAAGTCCTTTTGGGGAAGGTGGGGTGAACGGGTATGCGTATTGTGGAGGAAATCCGGTTGGTAACATCGACCCGGACGGGCATTCTTGGTTTTCGTCGCTATGGAGGAATGTTACCCGTCCATTTCGCGCATCCAAACCTGGTTCAGTAAATATCAAAGGATCGGTAGGGTCACAGCCAATAAAAAAGCCCACTAGAATGGAAACGCTCAACGATGTCAAACTTGGAGGGCAGAAGGCTAATAGAGATATTCTTGGTCAGCTGATAAAAAATAAACCCAACGTAAAAAAATATCTGCGGCGCACAAGCAGCGAGCCGAGCTGAGAGTTAAGCTCGAAAAAATAAACAGTGAAATTAACGCTGAGGCTAAATCTACTGCTGATGTTCTCACTGAATTTGATTTTTCGATAGGTGATGACTTTAAGCGGGGCGGTGGACGGAGACCAATGAAGGAAGTTACTCCTAGGCAAGTCAAAAATAAAGAAGTTACTCAATATGTTAATTCGATTAGGAGTGATGTACTTTTTTGATGTATATGTGGTTACTCAATCAACCCTTGAGCGGTTTTTAGAATTGGCTTGAGTCTAACTTGTTAATTCACTAACGCGCGCAAACTCAACCAACCCACCGTCATGGTCAAGCCCCAACTTGTCCATGGCGGTTCTTTTTTGGCGGCTGATGGTTTTTTCACTGCGGTTCAGTTGCGCCGCAATCTGTCGGCCGGACAGGCCCTGAACAAACAACCGCACCACCTCCAGCTCACGTTCGGAAAGACTCACCTGCGCGGCGTCAGCTGTCTGTCGCGATAAACCTTGCGCCTGCAGCCCTTGCGCAAATGACGGGCTTATAAAACGTCGTCCCTTGATCACTGAATGCACGGACTGTTTAAGGTCATTCAGCGCACTGCGTTTATCGAACAACCCCTCCACGCCGATGTTGAGCAAGGCCTGGAGCAAGGTCGGGTTGCGCAACATCGTCATGACGATCAACTGCACGTGATTGAAGTGCCTTTTTACATAACTCATCAACTTCAGCCCATCGGCAAAATTGCCATAAGGCATGGAGTAGTCACTGATCAGCAAATCGCAGGGTGTGCTCTGCAAGTGTCTGATCAACTCATCAGCGTTGTGTGCCTGGGCAACAATCGTAAAAGCATCGCCGAGGGCGACTTCAGCGCCCATCAGTACCACGGGGTGGTCGTCGGCGAGCATGATGCGAAGGGCTTTGTGCGGGCGGTGCCTGTGCGATACCGGCGTATCGTCACAGGCGCTTGGCCGGGAGGGGGAGGGAAGTTGAGCGTGGGGGGGCTGGTACGAATTCATGCAATGCCTCAACAGGGATCAATGACGCCATGACCACTGTTGCGGGACGGGTTCAGGGCATGTGAATCAAACCCTGCTCCAGCGCCCGGACGACTGCGGTCCAGCGCGAACTCACGCCGAATTTTCGGCGAATGTTACAAAAGTGATAATTCACACCGGACTCGGTGCAACAGACGATCCGGCTGATCTCCCAGGACGACTTGCCGGCGGCGCTCCACTGCAAGACTTCTTTTTCGCGGGTCGTGAGCTTGATCGCGGGTGCTATTTGGTTTTCCTGGGGCTCTGGGTTGATCTGGGCTGGCGATGAACGAACTGCGGTGGTGTGTGGTTGAAACATGGTGGAATCTCCCATTCATCATCATTGACGGCGAGGGCGCGGCGGAATCTTCCTACATCGTAATGGCATGGTTCGCGCGGCCGTTTTTCAAGCCTGGTGGTGGGGCTTGAGGCACGGTTTTTTTATAGCGCTGATCAACCTTTTTGGCACCTGTCAGAAATTACAGGTGGCGCACTTTAACCGGCTATTAGGTGAAGGGCTGTCAGCGAAGCCGGCCTGAGTTGTGGGAGATTTCCTTGTTTAGTCCGTGTCCTACAGAGGCGGCGTAAGTTTTTACCGTCCGTCGATTCACACACAGAGCTGGCGTGTTCGGCGATTTCAGATAGGGTTGAGCTCAGGATTTTCGCGCAACAGGAGCAGACCATGCGCTATTCAGCCTTGACCCAACGCATCGCCGGTGACGGAGCGGCGGCCTGGCAGATTCATGATCGAGCGCTGGCGCTGCGCGAGCAGGGCGTCGATGTGCTGTTGCTGTCGATTGGCGATCCGGATTTCGATACACCGCGGCCCATCGTTCAGGCCGCGATCGACAGCTTGCTGGCCGGCGACACACACTATCCAGAAGTGCGTGGCAGCGCCGGGCTGCGCAATAGCATCGCCCGCCGTCATCGGCAACGCAGCGGTCAAGTTGTGGAGGCCGAGCATGTCATCGTGTTTCCCGGCGCGCAGTGCGCGGTGTATTCGGTGGTGCAATGCCTGCTCGACCCGGGCGATGAAGTGATCGTCGCCGAACCGATGTACGTGACCTATGAAGGCGTGATCGGCGCTTGCGCGGCCACGGTGGTTGCCGTCCCCGTACGACCTGAAAACGGCTTTCGCGTCGATCCGGCGGATGTCGCGGCGCGTATTACGCCGAAGACTCGGGCGATCTTGCTCAACAGCCCTAACAACCCGTCCGGTGCCAGCCTGTCGCTGCCCATTTGGCAGGCACTGGCTGAGTTGTGCATTCGTCACGACCTGTGGCTGATCAGTGACGAGGTCTACAGCGACTTGCTGTTCGAGGGCGAGCACATCAGCCCCGCGAGTTTGCCGGGCATGGCCGAACGCACCGCGACCATCAACAGCCTGTCCAAGTCCCACGCCATGAGTGGGTGGCGGGTCGGCTGGGTGATCGGGCCGAAACCCATGGCCGATCATTTGGTCAATCTGTCCTTGAGCATGTTGTTCGGCATTCCGGATTTTGTGCAGAACGCCGCGCAATTGGCGCTCGATCATGACCTGCCGGAAGTGGCGTCGATGCGCGAGGAATATCGGCAGCGACGTGATCTGGTGTGCTCAAGTTTGGGTCAATGTCCTGGCCTTCGACCTATTCGACCAGATGGTGGGATGTTCGTGATGGTCGATGTGCGCCAGACCGGACTTTCCGCCCAGCATTTTGCCGAGCGACTGCTCGAAGGTTATGGCGTTTCAGTGCTGGCGGGTGAAGCGTTTGGACCGAGCGCCGCAGGGTATATCCGCATCGGCCTGGTGGTGGACCAAACCAGGCTGGCCGATGCCTGCCGGCGTATGGCGTTGTGTGCTGCGGGTTTGCTGATATCGCAAGTGACGTTGGCGGTAACACAACCTTCTGGTGCAGTCAGTCGCGGTTGTAGGAGCAAGCTTGCTCGCGAAGGCCGTTAACGATACCGCGTGCACGCCGGATGAACGCGGCGTTGTTGAGACCATCGCGAGCAAGCGTGCTCCTACGAGCGATCAGGATCTCAGGCCATCCACACCTCGGTATTCACCAGATTCGCCGGCCGCTCACCGGCCAGCGCCGCCAGCAGATTGTCCACCGCACACCTGGCCATCGCTTCCCGCGTTTCATGGGTGGCCGAACCGATGTGCGGGGTCGCCACCACATTGTTCAACTGCAACAACGGTGAGTCAGGGTTCAGCGGTTCGCGCTCGAATACATCCAGGCCCGCTGCGCGAATCTGCCCTCCACGCAAGGCCTCGATCAACGCCGCTTCGTCGACGACTTTGCCCCGGGAAATGTTGATGAAGATGCTGTCGCGCCGCATCAGCGCAAACTGCTCGGCACCGATCAGGCCCTCGGTTTCGGCGGTCAGCGGCAAGGTCAGGCAAACGAAATCCGCTTGCTGTAATAGCTCGCCAAGGCTGCGGTACTGCGCATTGAATCGCTGCTCGACCGCCGGTTTCGGCGAATGGCTGTGGTAGATCACCGGCATGCCAAAGCCGAAATGCCCGCGCTGGGCTAAGGCCTCGCCAATGCGCCCCATGCCGATGATGCCCAGGGTTTTACCGTGCACGTCACTGCCGAAATGTGCGGGGCCGATGTTGCGTTTCCATTCGCCGGCGCGAACGAGATTCGCCAGTTCGACCACGCGCCGGGCGGTGGCGAGGATCAGCGCGAAACCGGTGTCGGCGGTGGTTTCAGTCAGCACGTCGGGGGTGTTGCTGAGCAGGATGCGCCGCTCGGTGAGGTAGTCGATGTCGTAGTTGTCGACGCCCACCGAGACACTGGCAATGGCTTCGAGGTGCGGCGCCCGGTCCAGCAATTCGGCATCCAGTTTCAGGCTGGCGCCGAGCAAACCGTGGGCGCGGGGCAGGGCGTCGCGCAGTGTTGCCATGCCTTGCGCATCCAGGCTGTCGATCAGCGTGACTTCAGCCTGCTCGTGCAGGCGAGCCATGAGCAGCGGCGAAAGTTTTTTGTACAGAACGATCTGCTTTTTCATCTTCATGATCTCAACTTCAATTCAGGAATGGGCGGTGGCGGCACGCGCTATCGTAGGCCGCTCCCGGTCGCTGGCGCCGGGTTTGAGGAGCACCGTCAGCACCACCGAAAGCATCAGCGCACCGCTCATCAACAGGTACGACGCGCCGGGCGAGCCGGTGGAGCTGTTCAGGTAACCGACCAGATAAGAACCGCCAAACGAGCCGAGCGCGCCCATGCTGTTGATCAGCGCCATGGCGCCACCGGCGACGTTGGCTGGGAGGATTTCCGGGATGATTGCGAAGAACGGCCCGTACGGTGCGTACATGCAGGCGCCGGCGATCACCAGCAGCGTGTACGACCACCAGAAATGTTCTGCGCCCAGCGCGTAGGAACCGTAGAAGGCAATGGAGGCGATCAGCAGCGGTGGCCAGACGAAACGTTTACGTTTTTGCAGTTTGTCCGAGCCCCAGGAGACCAGCAGCATGCCGATGACGGCCGCCAGATAGGGCAACGACGACAGCCAGCCGGCCTCGATCATGTCCATTTGTGCACCGGCCTTGAGAATCGACGGCAGCCACAATACGAAGCCGTAGACGCCGATGCTCCAGCAGAAAAACTGCAAGGCCAGGATGATCACCTTGGGCGAGCGGAACGCTTCGGCGTAATTTTTTACCGCTTTGATGCCGACCTGTTCGGCGGCCAGGGCGCTTTCCAGATCCTGTTTTTCCTGGTCGCTGAGCCACTTGGCCTGGGCCGGACGATCATCCGCCAGGCGCCACCAAATGAATGCCCAGAGCACCGCCGGCAAACCTTCGACGATGAACATCCAGCGCCAGCTGTAATGCTGCACCAGATAGCCCGAGACTACCGACATCCAGAGCATGGTCACCGGGTTGCCGAGGATCAGGAAAGTGTTGGCCCGCGAGCGTTCGGCGCGGGTGAACCAGTGGCACAGGTAGATCAGCATCGCCGGCATCACCGCCGCTTCGACCACGCCGAGCATGAAGCGGATGACGATCAGCCAGTAGGCGTTGGAGACGATGCCGGTCAATGTCGCCAGGCTGCCCCAGAGGATCAGGCTGACGAAAATCAGCTTCTTCACGCTGTGCTTTTGCGCGTAGATCGCCCCCGGGACCTGGAAGAAAAAGTACCCGAGGAAGAACAGCGCGCCGAGCAGCGAGGACAGTCCCGGGGTGATCATCAGGTCGGCGGCCATGCCCGATGCGGCGGCGAAACCGTAATTGGCACGATCCAGATACGCCAGGCTGTAGGTGATGAACACAATGGGCATGATGTACCACCAGCGGCGGGTGGCGAGCGTTGCGGTTTTCATGAGTGGTGCTCCTGAGCTTGTTGTTTTTGTCGCAGCAGGTAACGGTTTAACTCTTCAGTGTTTGTGCTGGCTTCATCGCGAGCAGGCTCGCTCCTACAGGGGAGCGCGTTCTAATGTGGGAGCGAGCCTGCTCGCGATGGCGGTCTCAAATTCAGCGAGCATTTCGGTACGGGTCGGCAACCCCTCCATGTCTCCGCGGCTTTGCACCGCTCGGCTGCCAACCCAGTTGGCCCGTTGCACGGCCTCGGCAACGCTGTGGTTTTCCAGCAGGGCGCTGATCATGCCGACGGCAAAACCATCGCCAGCGCCGACGGTGTCGACCACTGTCTGCACCGGTACGCCGGCGACGAAACCGGCATTCAGCTGCGTGCGGTAATACGCGCCGTGCGGCCCGAGCTTGATCGCCACGGCTTCGGCGCCCTGGTCGAGGTAAAACGCGGCGATGTCGGCCGGGTCTTCGAAACCGGTCAGCAACCGACCTTCACTCAGCCCCGGCAGCACCCAATGGGCGAGGGCGGCGAGGCGGTTGATCTCGGTAATCATCAGTCGCTCGCTGGCCCACAGGCTCGGGCGCAGGTTGGGGTCGAACGACACGCTGCGCCCGGCATTGCGCATGCGGCTCATCAATTCGAAGGTCATGTGCCGCGCCGTTTCTGACAATGCCGGGGGAATGCCAGTGGCGTGCAGGTGCCGTGCGTTGAGCAGTTCAGGCACGATCGAATGCGTCGACAAGTGACTGGCCGCCGAGCCTCGTCGGAAGTACTCGACGACGGGATCGCTGCCGTCATCGGCGCGGGACTTGAATTGAAAACCGGTGGGGTGAGCGCTGTCGATGTCGACGTGGCGGCAATCCAGGCCTTCTTTTTCCAGGGTGTCGATGACGAATCGACCCAGGGAATCGGCACCAACCCGGCTCAGCCACGCCACATTGAAACCCAGCCGAGACAAACCGATCGCGACGTTGCTGTCCGCACCGGCAATGCGTTTGTGGAAAGCGTCAACGCTGGCCAGGTCGCCGGTATGCTCGGCGACGAACATCGCCATGGTTTCGCCGAACGAGAGGATATCGATCTCAGACATGAGCGCTCTCCCGTTGCGATTGGCCGAGGCGGGCGAGGGCGCTGACATGTGCGGTGGTCAGCTGCACCAGATCGTCGCCTTGCAGCGGATATTCCACGGCCCGCATGACGTCCTGGTTCATGTGTCGCAGCAGGCGTTCCCACTGTTGCAGATCGCTGGCGGCAGGCGGGATGGCGACCAGTTTGCCGTCGGCGCGGCGGGTGACTGCTTTGCAGTGCACATAACCGACATAACGGCCGAGCAACCGTGCGGCGCTGGTGGCGGACTGATCCTGCCAATGCCAGTTGCCGATATCGAAGGTCATTTTGATCGGCAGCTCGTGCTGATCGACTTCATCGAAAAAGCGTTGGAAAGGTTCGATGCGACCACCCTGCAGGGTTTGATCGTTCTCCACTAGCAGTTGCACGGGGCTCGTATCAAGCAGTCGGGCCAGGGTTTGCAGATCGCTGTTGTCGGTGAAGTAACCCAACGAGACTTTCAGCCACTTCGAGCCAAATGCCTGGGCGCGTTGCAGGGCGCTGACCAGTTCGGGATTGGGTTTGGATTGCCCGGCCAGCCACAGCTCCATTGGCGAGGAATACACGCTTTCCAGGCCTTGGGCTTGTGTGGCTTGTGCCAGTAGCGCGGGGGCTTCAGTGGTCAGTAGCTCTTCGCGCCATTCAATGCGGGTGGCGCTGGCGGCAGCCAGTATGTCGATGAAACTGCCCTGGCCTCGCTCGCGCACCAGATCGGCGCCGTAGCTGGAGAGGCTGATGGAAACGGCTGGTGTATTCATTGTTTTTCTACCTCTGAAACCGGTTTCATTTTTGTTCAAAAAAATAGGCGGTGCAGCTGACGGCCTCATCGAGAATCCCCAAGGGTCGACCCTCTCACAATCAACTGCGCCGAAAAATCCAGTGTCCGCACCGCACTGTCATCCCCGCGCAATCGCTTGAGCAAACACTCAAACGCACTCGCACCGATATCGGTGGTCGGCTGGGCGAGGGCGGTAATACCGCTGCCTACCAGCGGATACCAATCCAGGTCATCCAGGGCGATCAAACCTACGTCCTCAAACAGCTTGCACTTGAGCTCACGCAACGCATGGGTACTGGCCAGTGCCGCAACCCCGTTGGCACAAAACAGCGCTTTCGGACCGGGGCCAGGTGTATCGAGGAAGGTTTTCAGCTGCGCGGTCAGTTCGCTGCCGGTTTCGATCGATGTGCCGTGCAGGACCGGGTGTTGTTCGATTTGAGCCTTGAAGCTGCTGACCCGTTCGATCCGTGAACTGGTGCCGTCGAACGGCTCAGTCACCATCAGCACATCGCGGTAGCCGCGTTCTTCAAGATGGGCGAGGGCCATGGCCACCGCTGCCGGGTTGTCCAGCCCGACCATATCGCTTTCAAGATGCGCGACCTTGCGATCCACCAGCACCAAGGGCATTTCCCGATGCAGGTCGTGCAATTCGTCACGGTGATGGCCGAGGGTGTTCACGATCAGGCCTTCGATGTTGTACGAGCGCAGCAGGGCCAGGTGCTGACGTTCCTGCTCATCGTCGCGGTCGGTGTTGCACACCACCAGGCTGTAACCGTGCTGACGGCAGGCGGTTTCCACCCCGTGCATCACGGCGATTGAATAAGGGTTGCGGATGTCTGCCACCAGCATGCCGATCAGGCGCGTACGCCCGCGTTTCAGGCCTCGGGCCATCTGGTTCGGGCGATAGCCCAATTCGGCGATGGACTGCTCGATGCGCTGGGCAATGGCATCCGAGAGCAACGCGCGGTCTTCGCCGATGAACCGCGACACGCTGGCCTTGGACACCTTGGCGTGTTCGGCCACGTCAAGCATGGTCACGCGGCTGCGCTGGGCGGCGGAAAAATCGTTCACGGTCGATAACCTTCTTATTGGATTTATCAGGCTGAGCGCGTGGCGCTGAAACCGGTTTCAGAAGACACCAGAAACGAATCTGCCGTCAAGCACTCGATGGCGCAGCGCCCGATAAAAACCGACAAATGGAAATCAGGCCAGCACACTCAACCCGGCGGCCGTCAGTTGAACAACCCTGCCGCAATGTTGATCGAGAAACCGAGGATGGCGGTGTTGAACAGGAAACCGATCAGCGATTGCGCCAGCACAATCTTGCGCAGTTCCCGCGTGGCCACGCCGACATCGGAGGTTTGCACCGCGACGCCGATGGTGAACGAGAAGTACAGGAAGTCCCAGTAGTTCGGTGTCTCCAGGCCTTCGGCAAAGCGCAGCGCCGGTTCCTTGCCGTCCCAGGTGTAAAACAGGCGAGCGTAGTGCACGCTGAAAATCACCCCGATCAACAGCCACGAGCCGAGCACGGTGAAGGCGATGAAACCGTAGTGGAGCAGTTTGCGGGTGGTTTCCAGGTCTTTGCTGCCGGCCAGTTCGAAGGTGATCGTCGCCAGGCTGGCGAGCGCGGCGATGCACACGACCAGCAACACCAATCCGGCGTTTTCGTCTTCGATTTCGGCGATGCGTTTAACGTCCGTGGCTTTGGAGCGCACGACGAGCCAGGACATCAGGATCAGGTAGGTCCAGACGCCGGCATTCCAGCCGAAGAGGATTTTGCTGATGATCGAATCTGCCGGCATCAGAATACCCACCACGATGCCCAGCAGGATGGCGGCGGACAATCGCGGGTGGGTGTGGGTGAGGTAAGACATGGAGGCTCTATGGGTTGTGGCTTTGCCAACACCTTAGCCCAGGTGATTATCGGATGCGTACGAATCATTGTAGGAGCCGGCTTGCCGGCGATGAGGGCCTTGAGTCATGCGCCGCTTTTTCGATCGCCATCGCTGGCAAGCCAGCTCCTACGGGGGGGGGTTGGTTAGTGTTTGCGGACCAGTTTCATCACCACCACGAAAAACACCGGGACAAACACTACGGCCAATGTCGCGGTGATCATCCCGCCAATCACCCCGGTGCCGATGGCTTGTTGGCTTGCGGAGCTCGCGCCGGTGGCAATCGCCAATGGCACTACGCCGAGAATGAACGCCAGCGAGGTCATGACAATCGGCCGCAACCGCAGGCGTGCCGCTTGCAGGGTGGCGTCTATCAGGTCGTGGCCTTCGTCGTACAGGGTCTTGGCGAATTCGATGATCAGGATCGCGTTCTTCGCCGACAGACCGATGATGGTGATCAACCCGACCTTGAAGAACACATCGTTGGGCATCCCGCGCAACGTCACCGCCAACACGGCACCCAGCACGCCCAATGGCACCACCAGCAACACCGATGTCGGGATCGACCAGCTCTCGTAGAGCGCCGCCAGACACAGGAACACAATCAACAACGACAAACCGAGCAGGATCGGTGCCTGGCTGCCGGACAAGCGTTCCTGCAACGATAAACCGGTCCATTCCTGGCCCAACCCTGCCGGGCCTTGCGCCACCAGTCGTTCGATTTCGGCCATGGCCTCGCCGGTGCTGTGACCGGGTTGCGGTTCACCGGAAATGGCGATGGCCGGGTAGCCGTTGTAACGGGTCAATTGCGCCGGCCCCTGGGTCCATTTGGCCTGGACGAAGGCGGACAGCGGCACCATTTTTCCGTGGATGTTGCGCACGTGGATCTTCAGCAAGTCGTCTACCTGACTGCGTTGATCACCTTCGGCCTGCACCACCACGCGTTGCATCCGCCCCTGGTTCGGGAAGTCGTTGATGTAGGCCGAGCCGACGGCAGTGGACAGCACGTTGCCGACGTCGGCAAAGGACACGCCCAAGGCGTTGGCTTGTTTACGGTCCACGATCAACTCGACTTGGGGCGCTTCGGCCAATGCGCTTTCCCGGACGTTCATCAGGATCGGGCTTTTTTCGGCGGCGGAGAGCAATTCGGTGCGCGCTTCCATCAGCCGCGCATGACCGAGACCGCCGCGATCCTGCAAGCGAAACTCGAAGCCGCTGGACGTGCCGAGGCCATCCACGGGCGGCGGCAGTACGGCAAAGGTCACCGCGTCCTTGATCTGACTGAGGGCGATGTTGGCGCGGTCGGCAATGGCACTGGCCGAATCGTCGCTGCTCCGTTCGGACCAGTCATTAAGCGTGCTGAAGGCGAGGGCTGCGTTCTGGCCGCTACCGGAGAAGCTGAAACCCAAAATCACCACGCTGTCGCGAATACCCGGCTCGGTCGCGTTGTGCGCTTCGACTTGCTCGGCCACCTGCACCGTGCGGTTCTTGCTCGCGCCCGGTGGCAGTTGAATGTCGGTGATGGTGTAACCCTGGTCTTCCACCGGCAGGAACGAGGAGGGCAGACGACTGAAGGCAAAGCCCAGCCCCACCAGCAGCACGCCGTAGATCAGCAGGTAGCGCCCGGTACGTTTCAACGCATAGGCGACCCAGCCTTGATAGCGGTCGGTCAGTTGCTCGAAGCGGCGGTTGAACCAGCCGAAGAACCCGGTTTTTTCGTGGTGTTCGCCTTTGGCAATCGGCTTGAGCAGCGTCGCGCACAGCGCCGGGGTCAAGGTCAGGGCGAGGAACGCCGAGAACAGGATCGAGGTCGCCATCGACAGCGAGAACTGCTGATAGATCACGCCCACCGAGCCCTGCATGAACGCCATCGGAATGAACACCGCCACCAGCACCAGGGTGATACCGATAATGGCGCCGGTGATCTGCGTCATCGCTTTGCGTGTGGCTTCCTTGGGCGACAAGCCTTCGGTGGCCATGATCCGTTCGACGTTCTCCACCACCACAATGGCGTCGTCCACCAGTATGCCGATGGCCAGCACCATGCCGAACATGGTCAGCACGTTGATCGAAAAGCCCAGCGCCAGCATCGTTGCGAACGTACCCATCAGGGCGACCGGCACTACCAGCGTCGGGATCAGCGTGTAGCGGATGTTCTGCAGGAACAGGAACATCACCGCGAACACCAGCAGCATCGCCTCGCCGAGGGTGTAGACCACTTTGGTGATCGAGACTTTGACGAACGGCGAGGTGTCGTACGGGATCGAATATTCGACGTTGGCCGGGAAGTAGCGCTTGAGTTCGTCCATTTTCGCCCGCACCAGGGTCGCGGTGTTCAGGGCGTTGGCGCCGGGCGACAACTGCACGGCGACGGCGGTGGACGGCTTGCCGTTCAGGCGCGTGGAGAACTGGTATTCCTGACTGCCGATCTCGACCCGCGCCACATCGCGGATGCGCACCGTGGAGCCGTCCGGATTAGCCTTGAGCACGATGTCGGCGAACTCTTCCGGTGTCGAGAGCTGACCTTTGACCAGAATGGTCGCGGTGATTTCCTGGGTGGTGCGGGTCGGCAAGTCGCCGATGCTGCCGGCTGAAACCTGGGCGTTCTGCGCGACGATGGCGGCATTGACGTCGGCCGGGGTCAGGTTGAAACCGATCAACTTCCGTGGATCGATCCACACCCGCATGGCGCGTTCGGCGCCGTACAGCTGCGCCTTGCCGACGCCGTCGAGACGCTTGATCTCGTTCATCACGTTGCGCGCCAGGTAATCGCTGAGTGCGACGTCGTCGAGCTTGCCGTCGCTGGACGTGAGGGCGATCAACAGCAGGAAACCCGAGGACACTTTCTCCACCTGCAAGCCTTGTTGAATCACTGCTTGCGGCAGGCGCGACTCCACGGCTTTGAGGCGGTTCTGCACATCGACCTGCGCCAGTTCCGGGTTGGTGCCCGGTTGAAACGTGGCCTTGATGGTGGCGCTGCCGAGGCTGCTCTGGGATTCGAAATACAGCAGGTGATCGGCGCCGTTGAGTTCTTCCTCGATCAGGCTGACCACGCTCTCGTCCACGGTCTGCGCCGAAGCGCCCGGGTACACGGCGTAGATTTCGATCTGCGGCGGCGCGACGTCGGGGTATTGCGCCACCGGCAATTGCGGGATGGCCAGTGCACCGGCCAACAGGATGAACAAGGCAACCACCCAGGCGAACACCGGGCGGTCGATAAAGAACTGCGGCATAAACAAGCGTCCTGCTTACTGACCAGAAACCTGGGCAAGTGGAAGAGGGGTGTCGTCGATCTGCACTTTTTCGCCGGGGCGGGCGTGTTGCAGGCCTTCAACGACAATGCGGTCGCCTGGCTTGAGGCCGCCGGTGACGATCCAGCGATCGTCCTGCACAGCGCCCAACTCGACCGGTTGCTGCGCGACCCGCTGTTCGGTGTCGAGCGTCAGCACCTGGGCGATGCCGGCGCTGTCACGCTGAACGGCCCGTTGCGGCACGCTGAGACCTTGCTGGTTGACCGCTTGTTCCAGGCGTACCCGCACGAAGCTGCCGGGCAGCAAGTCGAGGTCGGGGTTGGGGAACTCACTGCGCAGAATGATCTGCCCCGTGCCCGGGTCGACGGAAATGTCGCTGAACAGCAGTTTGCCCGGCAGCGGGTAAAGGGTGCCGTCATCCTGAATCAACGTGGCTTTGGCCTGACCCTGGCCGACCTGCTGCAACTGTCCGGAACGGAAGGCCCGGCGCAGGTCGTTGAGTTCGCGAGTGGATTGGGTCAGGTCGGCATGGATCGGGTTGAGTTGCTGAATCAGCGCCAGCGGTGTGGGTTCGTTCTGCCCGACCAGTGCGCCTTCGGTGACCAGTGCACGGCCGACACGCCCTGAAATCGGTGCGGTGACCGTGGCGTAACCGAGGTTCAGTTTAGCCCGTTCTACGGCGGCTTTACTGGCGGCGACTTCGGCGGCGGTTTGTCGGGCGTTGGCGCGGGCGTTGTCATACTCCTGACCGCTGATGGCCTTGTCGTCGATCAACTGGGCGTAGCGCTGTTCCTGCAACCGGGCCTGGAACGCATTGGCCTCGGCCTTGCGCAAGACGGCTTCGGCGCTGTCCAGGTCAGCCTTGAACGGCGCCGGGTCGATACGGAATAGCACGTCGCCTTTTTTCACGTCGCTGCCTTCACGGAACGTGCGCTGCAACACGACACCCGCGACGCGTGCGCGCACTTCGGCGATACGTGGCGCGGCAATCCGCCCGCTCAGTTCGCTGCTGATGGTCAGCGGATGGGCTTCGAGGGTCTCGATGCGCACGGTGGCCAGCGGCTCCGGTTCATCGGCACTCGAGGACTTGTCACAGGCGCCCAGCGCCAACGCCAGTGCGATCAGACTGAGCCTGGCAAGCAGATTTTTTGACATGAAATACCCCAATAAAGACCCCAGCATCCTACTGGGCGACAGCGAGGGTAGCGGTGAAGCTTTGTTGGTGCTGTGTGAAATTGTGTAAGGGTTTTACTCAGGGGTGGGTGAGGGCGTATATCCTGCACTTCTTGAAATTTATTGCGTCTGTGAGGTCGCTATCGCTGGCAAGCCAGCTCCTACAGGGATTTTCAGCTCACGACCTGTAGGAGCTGGCTTGCCAGCGATAGGGCCGGAACAGACGCCACTGCACTTTCTGGAACACCCATGCCCAACATCCTCCTGGTCGAAGACGACACCGCCCTCGCCGAACTGATTGCCAGCTACCTGGAACGCAATGGCTACTCCGTCAGCGTGATCGGTCGCGGTGACCACGTGCGCGAACGTGCGCGGACCAGTCCGCCGGACCTGGTGATTCTCGACCTGATGCTGCCCGGCCTCGACGGCCTGCAAGTCTGCCGCTTGTTGCGCGCCGATTCGGCAACCTTGCCGATCCTGATGCTCACGGCCCGCGACGACAGCCACGATCAGGTGCTGGGCCTGGAAATGGGCGCCGACGACTACGTCACCAAACCGTGTGAACCGCGCGTGTTGCTGGCCCGGGTGCGAACGTTGTTGCGGCGCAGCAGCCTCAGCGAACCGCTGACCGCCAACGACCGCATTTTGATGGGCAACCTGTGCATCGACCTGTCCGAGCGCACGGTGACCTGGCGCGAACAGTTGGTCGAGCTGTCCAGCGGCGAGTACAACCTGTTGGTGGTGCTGGCCCGGCATGCCGGTGAAGTGCTGAGCCGCGACCAGATCCTGCAACGCCTGCGCGGCATCGAATTCAACGGCACCGACCGTTCGGTGGATGTGGCTATTTCCAAGTTGCGCCGCAAATTCGATGACCACGCTGGCGAGGCGCGCAAAATCAAGACGGTGTGGGGTAAGGGCTACCTGTTCAGCCGTTCCGAGTGGGAATGCTGAGCGGATGTTCAGAATCCTCTTTCGCTTGTATGTCGTGACTATCGTCTCGTACAGCGCGGCAATCTATCTGGTGCCGGACCTGGTGGTCAGGGTCTTCCAGGAACGCTTCGTCACCTACAACCTTGATTACTCTCGCGGCTTGCAGACGTTGATCGT
Organism: Pseudomonas sp. Irchel s3b5; assembly: GCF_900187435.1. Lineage (NCBI taxonomy): Bacteria > Pseudomonadati > Pseudomonadota > Gammaproteobacteria > Pseudomonadales > Pseudomonadaceae > Pseudomonas > Pseudomonas sp. Irchel s3b5. Next base: position 40,433 of record NZ_FYDY01000030.1, on the reverse strand, counting down.
CAAGCAGTTTCATGCCGTGCCCGCCGATCAGTGGCCGGCCCTGGCCGCGCAGATGGACAAAGAATTCGATCCGCTGCACATCGTCCTCAGCGGCAACGACGACCCCGGTTTATCCCTTGATGAGCAGCAGCGCTTGCAGCGCGGCGAGAATGTCGTGCGCGTCGGCGACTGGGGCTGGCGTACATTGGCGGTGGCGCCGCTGAATGATCGGACGGTGGTGCAAATGGTCGTACCACCGGACCCGATGGACGTCAACCTGTTGTACTGGAGCATCAACGTGCTGATTGGCGCGACCATGCTCGCCTGTCTGCTGCTTTGGTTGCGCCCGCACTGGCGCGATCTGGAGCGCCTGAAGGGCACCGCCGAACGCTTCGGCAAGGGGCATCTGAGCGAGCGCACGCAAATCGCTCCGAGCTCCAACATCGGCAGCCTGGCCAATGTCTTCGACACCATGGCCGGCGACATCGAGAACCTGCTCAACCAGCAGCGGGACCTGCTCAACGCGGTGTCCCATGAACTGCGCACGCCGCTGACTCGCCTGGACTTCGGTCTGGCGCTGGCCCTGTCCGACGACTTGCCGACAGCCAGCCGCGAGCGTTTGCAGAGCCTGGTGGCGCACATTCGTGAACTCGACGAACTGGTACTGGAATTGCTCTCTTACAGTCGTCTGCAAAACCCGGCGCAGTTGCCGGAACAGGTTGACGTGTCGCTCGATGAATTTATCGACAGCATTTTGGGCAGCGTCGATGACGAGCAATCACCGGACATCGTCATCGACGTGCTGCTGCACGGCCAACTCGAACGCTTCAGCCTCGACCCGCGCCTGACGGCACGCGCCCTGCAAAACCTGTTGCGCAACGCCATGCGCTATTGCGAAGAACGCATCCAGATTGGTGTGCAGGTGTACGCCGGTGGGTGTGAAATCTGGGTGGACGATGACGGCATCGGCATCCCCGAAGACGAGCGCGAGCGCATTTTCGAACCGTTCTACCGCCTTGACCGCAGCCGCGACCGCGCCACGGGCGGGTTCGGTCTGGGGCTGGCGATCAGTCGCCGGGCGTTGGAAGCCCAGGGTGGGACACTGACGGTTGAAACCTCGCCGTTGGGTGGGGCGCGATTCAGGTTGTGGTTGCCGGCAGCGGGCTGAATTCGACGAACGGCAGCGTGTGCGCTGCGCATGAATCCACGAACTGTCATGTTTGACAGTTGCGATGCCGGCAACTTGCGCGTTTCATTGGCCCGGTGCAGTCAAGCGGACGACAAGGGTGGGAAGCAGGGATGAGCGCGCCAACAATAACAAGATGCGGTCTGGGGACGATCAGTGCGATCAGGGACGTCAGGATCGACTCTGCGTCGACGTGTTTTGCAATGGTCAAGCCTGAGGACGATTTCTGCGCCTGCGTGGCGATCAGGTTAGCGGCCGGGATCACAACCGCCGGCCAGTGCTTTCTGGTCGGTGACAAGGTGCAGTACACGCTGATGGCGCGGCCGGGAGAGTTTCCGCGTGCACAACACCTGGTAAAGCTTCAGGCCGACGATGGGGCTGTGTAAGCGTCAGGTCTTCGCCTCACCACACCACCATCAACCTGCCTCATTTGCCGACAGGATTGGATTTATCCAGCCAGGCCAGCAGCGCCTGATGGAATTTTTCCGGTTCTTCCATTTGCGGCGCATGGCCCATACCGGGGAACTCGATCAGCGTCGAGTGAGGAATCATCTTCGCCACCTGTTTGCCGAGTACGTCGTACTGGCCGATTTTCGCCTTGACCTCGGGTGACGCGATGTCGCTGCCGATGGCTGTGGTGTCGGACGTACCGATCAACAACAGGGTCGGCATTTTCAGGTTGGGGAATTCGTAAAACACCGGCTGGGTGAAAATCATGTCGTAGACCAGCGCCGAATTCCACGCGACCTGGGTATGCCCCGAGCCTTTGTTCAGGCCGGCGAGCATGTCCACCCAACGATCGAAATCCGGTTTCCAGCGGCCGCCGTAATAGGTGTTGCGCTCGTAGGTGCGAATGCCGTCGGCGCTGAGCTTGAGTTCGCGCTCGTACCATTGGTCCACCGTGCGATAGGGCACACCGAGGGCTTTCCAGTCTTCCAGGCCAATCGGATTGACCATCGCCAGTTGCTCGACTTGCTCGGGGTATTGCAGGGCATAACGGGTGGCGAGCATGCCGCCGGTGGAGTGGCCGAGCAGGGTGGCTTTCTGGATGCCGAGGGCTTTGAGCAACTGCTGGGTGTTACTGGCCAGTTGCTGGAAGGTGTATTGGTAGTTGTCCGGTTTGCTGGAGGTGCAGAAACCGATCTGGTCCGGTGCGATGACCCGGTAACCGGCGTCGCTCAGGGCTTTGATCGAACGCTCCCAGGTGGCGCCGCAGAAATTCTTGCCGTGCATCAGCACCACGCTGCGACCGTTGGCCTTGCCTTGCGCGGCGACGTCCATGTAACCCATTTGCAGGGATTTACCCTGGGACTCGAAGGCGAAATGCTTGAGCGTGTAGGGATACTCGAAACCTTGCAGCTCGGGACCATACACCGGGCCTTCGGCGTAGGCAGTGAGGGGCAGGGCGGTGGTCAGCAGCAGGCCGGATAACCAGCGGGGGAACGGCAGCGACATGGGGAACTCCATCAGGCATCCGCCGATGCTGGATCGGCTTGATTAGGGCGACATTAAACAGGCAACAGCCACCCTTATTGGTTCAACCCATCCAGCCCAGCGTCGCCAGTGCCAGCACGCCATAACGGGCCCCTTTGGCGAGGGTAACGATCAGCAGAAATCGCCCCAGCGGCTCGCGCATCACGCCGGCCACCAGGGTCAGCGGATCGCCAATCACCGGCAGCCAACTGAGCAGCAACGACCAATGACCTCCGCGCTGGTAGTAAATCCGGGCTTTTTCCAGACGCTCCGGGCTGACTGGAAACCAGCGCCGATCGCGAAACCGCTCGATACCGCGTCCCAGCCACCAGTTAAGCAGCGAACCGAGGACGTTGCCCAGCGTCGCCACCCCCAGCAACAGCCAGATATCGTACCGGTCGCTGGCCAGCAAACCCACCAGCACGGCTTCGGACTGCAAGGGCAGCAATGTCGCCGCGCCGAACGCGGCAAAAAACAGCCCGATGTACGCTCCGAAAATCAATGCGCCGGGTAGTCCGCGACCACTACGTCAGAGCCATCCTTTTTCAGGCCGATGACCTGATAGGCATCGCTCATACCGTCCATTTCCATCCCGGGCGACCCCATCGGCATGCCGGGTGCGGCGACGCCCAACAGATCGTCGCGTTTGCTCAGGGCCAACACTTGATCGGCAGGCACGTGGCCCTCGACAAATTTGCCGTTGATCAACCCGGTGTGGCACGAGGCCAGGCGCGGCGGTACGCCGTGTTGTTGCTTGAATGAACTCATGTCGGCTTCAACGTGATCCTCGACCTTGAAACCGTTGGCTTCCAGGTGGCTGATCCATTTTTTGCAGCAACCGCAATTGGCATCGCGGTGGACTTCGATCGGGATCAGGTCGGCGGCCTGGGCCAGGGAGGAAACAAACAGGGCGCTCAGGGCGATCAGGCGTAGGTGGGTTCGCATGGGCATTCGTCTCGGCTAACGGGCAAAAAAACGCATTCTGACCGTTTTCCCCGGTCAGGCATTCGATGAGTGTTTCAAAGTGCTACAGCTCGATCATCGTGGATCAATGCTGTCAGCCGGATGAGGGGAACATTACAACGTTGTCAGGTTGTCGCTCGAGCGCCTGTGCTGGCGCGCAAGGGGTGAAAAATCTCACGGTTATCGCCGCAACGAAGCCAAAACGCTTCATCGTCTGTAACATGAGGCCCCGCCAAGTCGGACACATTTTCAGTTTCAGGAAACCGCAATGACTCAGTCGCAACGTTTGAAGTATTCGATTCTGATCTCCCTCGTCGTGCTGGGGATCATGTTTGGCCTTTCGTGGTTGCAGAACACCGGCGCGATCAGCGAAAAAATGTTCCAGTACATCGCCATCGGCGTGGCGGTGGTCGTGGTGGTCATCAATGGCATGATGCGCCGCAAGGTCAAGCCCTGAAATCCAGGGCCCTGGCTTGATTATTCGAGATGGAGCATAGCGGCAGCCTGTGGGTGCAGGCTGTAGCTTTTGTCCGGGTTGAGGACAATCACACCTTCGCTGCACAGGCGCTTCAACACTTCGCGCACGCTTAGAAATGACAGCGGGATATCCAGCTCCAGCAAATGGCTGTGCACGCCCCGCACGCCCAGGCTGCGGTCGTTGTCGGCGGCCGAGAGCAGGGCATCGATGACTTTGAGACGAATCAGACTGGTTCGCAGACCAAAGCTCTTGAGCAGAACCCTGATCCGATCGTTACCGTGGCGTTCGGTGCGTGGCTCGAATACGCCGACTCCCAAGGAAGTACCCTTTGGCGCGTTGCTACCGTCCGCTGGCAGTTGCGAGTTGTACATTGCAAAACTCCTTTTCAGAGCCTGATCAGGAAAAAATAGGCGCTCTCGTATAACTAGACGTTTGAGCAGCCCGAATCATGAAGCTTTAAATGTAGAAATTTTGTCGAAGCCATGTGATCAGGCTGTAAGCCCCCGCGCCAATACGCCGTAAACCCTAAATTTTTTGTGTGTGCTTCGTCCCTATAGGGAGGTGCAGTGCCTGTCCGTACAGCAGCGCTGTGGCCATCGTTTTTTTCGATCAGGAGCGAGCGTGATTATTTCCAGCCAGTTAACCAGGTTGAGCCTGGCGGGTGTGTTTCTGGGGTTGAGCCTTGCAGCAAGCGCGCGCCACCAGCCCGAGGAGGTAACGGCCGATATCCGCAGGACCGGTTTCGGCGTGCCGCACATTCGTGCCAACAACGAACGCGGGCTCGGCTACGGCATCGGTTATGCCTACGCCCAGGACAACCTGTGCCTGCTGGCCAACGAAATCACCACGGTCAATGGCGAGCGCTCACGGTTCTTCGGGCCGGATCAGTTCACCGTCGAAGAACGTGAAAACCTGACCAGCGATCTGTTCTTCACCTGGCTGAACACGCCGCAGGCTGTCGCGGGATTCTGGCAGGCACAAACGCCTGAGGTGCGCGAACTGATCGAAGGTTACGTGGCGGGTTACAACCGTGCCCTGGCCGAGCGTCGCGCCCAGACGTTGCCGGTGCAATGCCAGGGCGACTGGGTGCGGGATATCACGGCGATGGATCTGGTCAAGTTGACGCGCCGTCTGCTGGTCGAGGGCGGTGTCGGGCAGTTCGCCGAAGCCCTGGCCGGTGCTACGCCACCCAAGTCGGTTACCCAGGCATCAAACGATCACGCCGCTTTCCAGGTCGCGACCGCACGTATGCAGCGTTTCGCGCTGGACCGGGGCAGCAATGCCGTGGCGGTCGGCAGCGACAGTTCCTTCAACGGGCGCGGCATGCTGTTGGCCAATCCGCATTTTCCGTGGGTCGGCGGGATGCGCTTCTATCAGATGCACCTGACCATCCCCGGCAAACTGGACGTGATGGGCGCTGCCTTACCCGGTCTGCCGGTGATCAACATCGGTTTCAATCGCCGCCTGGCCTGGACCCATACAGTGGACTCGTCCAAGCATTTCACCCTCTATCGCCTGCAACTGGACCCCAAGGATTCGACGCGTTACCTGTTGGATGGTGAGTCCTTGCCGCTGGACAAGCAGACCGTGAGCGTTAACGTCAAACAGGCGGACGGGCAGATCAAGGCGATTGCCCATGACGTCTACAGCTCGAAGTTCGGCCCGATCGTGCAATGGCCCGGCAAGCTTGACTGGGACAATCAGTACGCCTTCAGTCTGCGCGATGCCAACCTGGAAAACGACCGTGTGCTGCAGCAGTGGTACGCGATGAATCGTGCCGAAACGCTCAAGGATTTCCAGGCCTCGGTGCACACCATTCAAGGCATCCCGTGGGTCAACACTCTGGCGGCGGACGATCAGGGCCAGACGCTGTACATGAACCTGTCGGTGGTGCCGAACGTGGGCGCTGACAAACTCGCAAAATGCAGCGATCCGCGTATCGGCTTGCAGATGATCATTCTGGACGGTTCCAGCAGCGCCTGCGCCTGGGACATCGATCCGCAGGCGGCGCAACAAGGGATTTATGCGTCCAGCCAGTTGCCGCAATTGCTGCGCAAGGACTTTGTCCAGCATTCCAACGACTCGGCGTGGATGGCCAACCCGGCGCAGCCGCTGACGGGTTATTCGCCGTTGATCAGTCAGGACAGCCAGCCACTGGGGATGCGTTCGCGTTTTGCGCTGGAGCGCCTGGGTACGCTGACCAAGTCCGGCAAGATTGGTGCCGTGGACCTGCAGCGCATGGTGATGGAGGATCAGGTCTATCAGGCCGAACAGGTCATGCCGGACGTCTTGCAGTTCTGTGCGACCGCTCTCGGTGCTGATGCAAAAGACCTTGGGCCGTTGTGCACCAGCCTCAAGACCTGGGATCGCCATGCGAACCTGAATAGCGGCCTGGGTTTTGTGCACTTCCAGAATCTAATGGAAGCGCTTGAACAATCCCCGGATGTCTGGCGTGTGGCGTTCGATCCGAAAGCCCCGCAACACACCCCCCGTGGCCTTGCGGTCGAGCGGCCTGAGGTGGCGGCGGCGTTACGTTCGGCGATGCTGGCTTCGGCACAGCAAGTGAGTGAGTCGGGGCTCACGCCAAACAGCCGCTGGGGCGATATTCAGGTGGTCAGCAGCGGCGGACAGCAGACGCCGATTCATGGTGGGCCGGGAACGCTGGGTGTCTACAACGCCATTCAAAGCGTGCCGCGAACCGATGGCAAGCGTGAAGTGGTCAGCGGCACAAGCTATCTGCAAGTGGTGACCTTCGATGACAACGGACCGCAAGCCAAAGGGCTTCTTGCCTTTTCGTTGTCCAGTGATCCGGCATCGAAGTACGCCCGGGACCAGACGTTGGCCTTTTCGCAGAAACAGTTGAGTGTTTTGCCGTTCACCGAACAGCAGATCACGTCCGATCCGCAGTATCAGGTGCAGTCCATCCGGCAGGCTGAAGACAAGGCTGCCAAAGTGGCGGCTCAGTAATGGCGTGAGCGTTTGAAGGGCGTAAAGAAGGCCGCCTCCCGAAAGGGATGCGGCCTTTTCAGCTTTTTGAAGGCTTTTGCGGAATCGAATTGACCACCAGATTGCCGCTCTGGTTACGCGTCAGGTAGACCGGCAAAACCCGTGGCAGGGATTTCACCAGGCCATTGATGTCTTTGATGTTGTAGATGCCGCCAATATGGATCGAGCCAGTGTTGTGGTCGGCAACGACCAATGGCTGGTCCAGATAGCGATTGATCAAGGGCAGCGCATCGCTCAACGCCATGTCATCGAGCACCAGTTTGCCCTGGCGCCAGGCCAGTGATGTGTCGTTGTCATAGGTTTGGCTGATGCGGGGAATGAAGTCGCCCGGACCATAATTCGCCTGCATCGAAGGCCCAAGGCGCAGACCGTCGCCGGGCAGGTCGTCGTTGCTGGTGACCAGCACTGAACCCTCGATCAGGTTGACCTTGACCTTGTCTTCATACATCCAGACGTTGAATTGGGTGCCCGTCACCCGGATGCGGCCTTCGGCAGCCTTGACCACAAACGGGTGGAGGGTGTCATGGCTGACGCTGAAGAACGCTTCGCCTTTCTTCAGCGTGATCTGCCGGTGATCCTTGTAGTTGCTGTACGTCAGTTCGCTACCCAGGTTCAGCTCGACCTGACTGCCGTCGTTCAGGGTGACGTGACGGACGTTGCCGCTCGCTTCGAAATGCTGGTACGAATTCGGTACCCAACCCAGATGCCAGCCGCTGTAAGCCGCCAGTGGCAATGCCAGGGCACATACCGCCGCCGCCATGCCGAAGGTACGCCATGGCGTTTTCGGTTTGGCGCGCACGATCGGCACGACGGGAGCGGGAGAAGGCAGATCGCCTGCGACCTCCCAGATTTCCAGCATGGCTTCGTACTCGAACGCATGCAGCGGGTGCGCATCACGCCATTGCTCGAACGCCAGGCGTTCTTGCCCGGTGCAGTCATTGGCGTGTAAACGCATGCACCAATGCGCAGCGGCATCGGTGATGGCGTCGTATTCGGCTTCCGAGAGCGTGTGTTCGGTCATTGGCCCATCCTGATTTCCCGCATTCTAACCTCGGAGGCAGTCGGCGAGAACAACCGTCATGGCAATTACCCATCAAACTTGCAACTATTTTAAGCATCAAGGGGTGCGGACATGCAGTTGCCGTCCTAATTGCGTGATCAACAAGGTGACGCTATCGGCATTCCCCAGTTGCACAGCCAATCTGATTAAAGGATCTCTCCTGAAAGCGGTACGGGCCTCGGCCAAGGTTAATTGGCCAGTCAACCTCAATACCTGATTACAAGGTCGATCGGTTTCCATATAGCTGGTTTGCCCAAAGTCTTCCCATACTCCGAGGTCGCGGTTGTACTCAGTGAACAACGCAGGCAGTGGCGTTCTGATCGACAATCCCTTGCCCTGTAGATCGGTTAACTCCAGCTTAAGCTTGCGGGCCATCTCGCTCGTTGTTTCGATCAGCTCATGAAAAGGCCTGCTGGAATCGAGATAAGCAATGTCCTCGGTATTGCAAACGATGTGGGACAACTCATGAATCAAAGTCGCGGCACGGGCATGAGCACGGATCGGAAAGGCTGGTTCGGTTATGTAGTTTCGGTAGTGGTCCAAGCCAGGCAAGAAGAACTTTTCTGCCAGGTAGATTTTTCGTATCGGGTCCGTGGGCACGATGAAGCCGAAGGTACCCTCTGCGTCTTCGAGGAGCCGTCCTACCGCAAAGCGTTTGGTATTGGGTGATCTGAGTGTCGGATCCAGAAGTGCCGTAAAAATCTTGCCAATTACATTTTCAATCATGGTCACGTGCGCCGGCTGCACCGCCGGCAAACCTGCAAAGTCCATGATGATTTGATGAACAGGCGTGATCGCATCATCTGTGTTTTTCAGTACTTCCAGGTTGCGGAAGGCGTTCCAGACATAGGCAGTTGCATGATCCAGACTTTCTTGAATTATGCGTGCCTTGACCGGAAACCGTTCACGAATCTGTACCATGCCGTGGGCGTCGACATTCATGCCGGCCCACACCGATATGGCTGTTTCGATTCGTTTCAACATGCCCTGGGTAGGGGCAATGGGCAGTTCCGGTAATGGTAACGGTACCGAGTCGATGATCCACTGTTTCGTAACCTGCTGGCGCAGATAAGGGCCCTGTTTCTGTCCAGCGCCGATGCGCCATCGGGTTCCTTTTTTTTCGACCGGGAATACTTTACCTTCAACCGGGCCATAGGTTTTTTTGGACGTCGGATGGGTGTAGAGCCCAAGTTTCGAGTCCAGCGTTAATGAACTCAGGTCAATGTCACTTGCCTCTAGTCCCTGCAACCGGGTTCGCTCGGGAGCGGTGACGTCAATGTCTTTCCATTTGAATGGCGCGTCGGTTGTTTCGATTGTCGGTGTGTTCACGGTGGGAGAGGGTATTTGCGGCGACTTCATCGATCCACGCAACGAGGCGAGCTGCGCCAGTCCGCCGATCAGTTCGGTGACTGCGGCTGACCAGTGATGCAGTTGCAAGTCTTCAGCCGACTGTTTGATTTCACGAAAGCTTCGCCACACCGTAATCGGGTACATGAGTTTGCCCATGCAAAACGAAAAAGCTTCATGCACATCTTCGCTCAACACGCGTTTGGCGGTAGCCCACTCACCCCGGGAATCGCTGTCCGACTGACAACCAAGTAGTTGCGCGAGCAACGCCGCATTGTCTTTGAACAGCTGCACGATCGCGTTGCCCTTGACGGGGTTGGAGGCCAGCGTGATTGCACCGTGCGTCCCGCTGCTGAGGGATAGATGCGCTTTGCAGAGTGTCTTTTCCAGCGTCGGCAATCGGTTGATGCACCAGTTGCGCAGCAGGCCGGGCGTCTTCAGTTCGGTCATCAGGGAAGACTCATCCGCGAACTCCTTGATGCCATGCCGGGGACTGTAAGGGGCGACGAGGACTTGTGCGCCAGCGTCGTTGCCCTGGGTTCCGATCAGATAAACACCTGGCACCTGGATGACCTGGTCTTTCTTGATGCCGCCCAGCTCGAGTGGCCGGATAATCGCCTTCGCCTCGCTGACCGCCGCCCGTGCGGTGGCATCTGGCATGTCCATGATTTGCTTGACCAGGTCGAAACCGCTTGCGCTCAAGCGCTCACGAAGTTTTTCCGTGTGGGCGTAATGCATCATTTGCCAGGGCAACTGCGAGGCAAATCGATGCCGGCGTTCAGCGGCGTCGGTGTGGGTCGCCGCAAGAGCGTCGTTCAGTACGGCCTGATGGCGCTGTCCAAGGCTCAGGTTACGAATGAGACTCTTGATATAGGTGGTGTCCATACCTTTGGGGATAGGGGAGCTGTCGAGTGATTTGACGGTGAAGCGGGCCGCATCCAGATCGTCGAAATGACTCAGTGCGAACTCCGTGAGGGTTTGTATCGACGGTTGGGGCGTCGTGATTTTTACCTCGATCTTGTCCGGATCAAGATTGAACGTGTCGGTCGTAAGCTGTTTCTGAAGCTCATGATGCGCCGTGCGGGCGAGTGGGCGGATGGCGCTCAGGCAGTCCTGATCATCCTTGACGTGGTTGAGGTATTGTTGAAGCAACTCAGCATGCAGCACCTGATCTTCAATGGACGCTTTGGCGAGCCATGTCGGAAAATTTTGTCGAGTGCTCAGGGCCTTGGCGATTTGCGTGGCGCGGTGCAACCCGGTCTGTGGTTGTCGCAGTGCCAACAGCTTCAGCAGGCCGGCCTGGGGCGCTGCGGTCGCCGTGGTGGCGAGCGCATCCGTGACGCTCGTCTGGTCGAGTTGAACAAAGGGTTTTTGCACATGATCCAGAAAGTTTTCCGTCACCTGTTGCAGTGGCGCCAGCGTATAAGCACGCCCAAGTACCCGTTCACTACGCGCCAGGTTCTCCAGCAAAGCGATGCGCTGGTCTTGCTCCAGCAGGCGTTGTTCAAGCGATGCCAGCAAAGGCGCCAATGACGCGAATGCTTCAAACCCCAGGGCGGGGGTCCACAAAATCGCTTTACCTGATTTAGCCGGGTCCTTGCCGCCTCGTTCGGTCAACACAAAACAACTGGCCAGTTTCAACAGGTTTTCAGAGCCGCCCGGCTTGAGTGCCAGGGAAAACACATCGGGTATCACATTGTTCAGTGCCGCTCGCTGCAACCGAACCGGATTATCCAGTACCGCTTTGACGATGGCTTGTTCCGTCGCGCCCAATGTGCGGTCGGCCGTTCGTAGGTCAAGCTCGCTTTTCAGTCCCAGTGCATACAGGTGGGTGAAGTCCGCTTGCAGGCTTTTTATCGACGCGTCGACGAGCCCTTGCGCGTGGGCGACGGTGCGGGTGTCGGTGGAAATGGCTGGGTGGTTTTTCAGCTTTAACGCCAAGGCCTGGTCGACGGTGGTAAGCAATTCCAGGTGTTTTTTCGCAGACTCTGCACGCACCGTGGCGGGTTGCGCGGCCCAACGATGAAGCGGCTGAATCTTCCAGCGGTCGTCACCGTCGACTGCCAGCAATCGATCATCGATGTAGCCGCGTACGTCCAGTGCCTTTCCCATCAAGGCATGGAGGTCATGTTGGCCCTTGCTCCGATAAAAGCACACCAAGGCGTAGTGAAGGTTGTCCCGTTGCTTGCTGAGGATGTCAGCCATCACGTGCGCGAATATCGGTTGGGGGACCGTTACACCGGTAACGGTGCGCTTATCTGATTCCAGCGAGAGAAAAGTGCCGCGCTCTTCCAGTGACATGAAATTGAACAAGTTGTCTTCGTGGCCTTCACTCTTCAGCATCTGCAGCACAACGTTCTGCAGGGCGGCCAAGTCGGTTGTCGCTTCAATACCCCTGGATTGGGTGTAAAGGAATCCGGGGGTGCCGCTATCGCCGATCATCAGCGTGGAAGCCAGTTCAACTGAGTGCCTGAACGGCGCAGAGACCCGCGCTTTTTCGATGCGCAGCGGCTTGATCGCGTCAGGTGGCAGACTGACGTTCATCAGCCGCAAATATTCGTCTGAAGTCAACGTCCCTTCCTGACGTTTGAGCAGGAGGTCGAGGTGATAGGCGTCACGCAGGCACTCGGCAAAAAACGCTTCGCGTGACAAGTCGCTGCTTATTTCGGATTGCCAGAATAGTTCGAGCAGGTTTTGCAGCCAGAATCGCACCCCCCCCGCAATGTCGATGAGCGTGCTTTCCCAAACCTGTTGGTCCGCCTCGCTACTGACGCCATGCGAGGGATTGGAAAAGACCCTGGTTTCGTCTGTCGGCCAAGGGGTATTCAAATATCGCTGCAACAAGGCTTCGCTCAGCGAAAAAGTGGTGACCGTTGGTTTCTCGTCGGTATCTTCGGTGTGGGTGGATGGACGTGAACAGGTCAGGCGAGTATGGCGCTGGTCCAGCAGGGGGAACGGTTGGAAAAGTGCGATCTTGAGCGCCTCGTCCAGCATCGATTGCAGGGTGGGCGTCTTGCGCAGTTCGTCCAGCATTGCGTTGACGTTTTGTGCCTGATTGAGGTTGAGCGCGGTTTGCTGGTGTTCGAAGACGGCTCCTTCAATGATTTCGGTGGAAATGTCCGGCGTATTGCCTGCAAGCACGGCGTGTCGTTGTTGAACAGACAGGAAACGCAGCAATTCACGTTTTCCGGTTTCCTCCGATAGCCAGGTTTTCAGATGGGTCTTGAGGTCGCCCATGTCGGCGAATTTGCTCAGGCCTTTCCATGGTGTGTAAAGCACAACATCACCCCCGGCGGACTGGCTCATCGCGAAGGCACCGGCGAGCGGGGTGGCAGTCCCACCAGGCAAGTCCAACCGCAACTGGTGAACGGCCATGGGTTTTACATTGGCGGTGCGGGTTGCATGCGTTGGCAGATAAACCGCCTGCAACCAGTTCAGGTCATCTTTGTTCAAACCCCGTTCTTTTTCCCGCTCACCGGGTTGCTTTTGCCTCGAAGCATTGGTGGCCTCGTCAAAAAAATAAGGCTTTGATGGATCAGTCATGGTGTTTCCTCCGTGAATGCAAGCGTCGATCAACCGCAGCTTGCTGAATGAGGAAAACAGTAGGGGCAGGGCATTGTTCGAGTGCGGTACATATTGCTCATCCGAAGATGTTCTGAAGACTTGACAGCGAGCCCACAAGAAAGCGATTAATCGGCGAGTCAACGTGCTTAACAATAAAAAACACTGGAGCTTCTGATGACCGCATCGCCTGAAACGGCAGTCAGTTCGGCCGAAACACATCTCGATTTCGACTCACTCGTTCTGCTGCTCCAACAAATATTTGTCCGCCATGGCACGTCTGTCGAGGTCGCAAAAACCCTGGCATTGAACTGTGCAGGCGCCGAGCGCGACGGTGCTCACAGCCATGGCGTGTTCCGGATTCCGGGATATGTGTCGACGCTGCAAAGCGGCTGGGTCAATGGCCAGGCGGTTCCGGTGGTCGAGGACGTGGCGTCGGGTTTTGTCCGGGTCGATGCCGGTAACGGTTTCGCGCAACCGGCGTTGGCGGCCGCGCGTCCGTTACTGATTGAAAAGGCCCGCAGCGCCGGGATTGCAGTGCTGGCGATTCGTAATTCGCACCATTTCGCCGCGCTGTGGCCGGACGTCGAGCCCTTCGCGGATGAAGGCCTGGTGGCCTTGAGCGTGGTCAACAGCATGACCTGCGTGGTGCCCCACGGTGCCGACCGCCCGTTGTTCGGCACCAACCCGATCGCCTTCGCCGCGCCACGTGCTGACGGTGCGCCGATTGTCTTCGACCTGGCCACCAGCGCCATCGCCCATGGCGATGTACAGATTGCTGCGCGCAAGGGCGAACGTTTGCCGGAGGGCATGGGCGTTGACAGCCTCGGTCAACCGACCACCGACCCTAAAGCGATACTTGAAGGCGGCGCGTTACTGCCGTTCGGCGGGCATAAGGGTTCGGCGTTGTCGATGATGGTCGAGTTGTTGGCGGCAGCGCTGACCGGGGGCAATTTCTCCTTCGAGTTCGATTGGAAGAATCACCCCGGCGCGAAAACGCCGTGGACCGGTCAGTTGCTGATCGTGATCGACCCGCGCAAGGCGGCCGGGCAGAGTTTTGCCGAGCGCAGCCAGGAGCTGGTGCGACAAATGCACAGTGTGGGGCTGAAGCGGCTGCCGGGGGATCGGCGTCATCATCAGCGCGCAAAATCCCGGGCGGGAGGCATTGTGCTTGATGCGCAGACATTGGCGAATCTGCGGGAATTGGCCGGGGTCTGAATCTGGAACTGCAGGAGCGAGCCTGCTCGCGATGGACGTCAACGAAAACGCGTGCTTACTGGGTAAGCGCGGCGTTCTTGGGTCCATCGCGAGCAGGCTCGCTCCTGCAGGGGCTTCGGTGCTGCAAATGATGGGCTTAGCGACGGCCGAGCAATAAGCCAACCACCAGCCCAAACCCGGCAGAAATGGCCACGGTTTGCCATGGATGCCCGCCAATGTAGGTTTCCGTGGCTTCGACCGCCGGCAAAGTGCGGTCGCGAACGCGGGTGACCGAATCCCTGGCCTGCTGAAGCTTCAGGGCGATTTGCTCGCGCAGGGTTTCCGCGTCCTCACCGACCAGTGAAGCACTGCTCTTGAGCAGCTTTTCCGACTCTTCGATCAGTGCCGAAAGCTCACTGAAGGCCAGATCCTTGATTTGTTCTTCGGCGGCGGGCGTGCTGGTTTTCCGGGCCATTGACGTACTCCTTGCAGGTAAGTGGACAGTGAACAGTGGAGTCTGCCGCCGCTGGAAAAGTTGCAGCCAGATAGCCTCGGGGACGCAATTTTGCTGAAAACCGGCGCAGGACGTTTCGTCCTACAGTGTAAGATGTCGCCAATTTTACGCAGCAGGAAATTCCCATGAGCTTCAATCTGGCCGACAAACCCCTTGCCGAGCGTGCAGCGCTGGAAGACGAGAAGTCCCGTCTGTTCGAACTGTGGCAAAACAATTTGGGCAAAGCCAAGGGCGAAGCCGCTCGGTTGTTTGGCGAGCGGGCCAAGCGCAAAGGCAAATGGGCCGAGTGGGTGCGGTCCGAGCTGGACGGCATGTCGCCTCCGGAATTCGCCAACATGGTGCGCAGTGAAGTCAATCGGCTGATGGCGGCCAAGTAGGCACTGCCGCAGGCGGCGATCTTTTGATCTTTTTTTAAAGATCGCAGCCTGCATTACGCGCGTCCGGACGTGTTTGAGCTGAGCGTCGACGAGCGCGCCAAACCTGGCGTGCGCTTCGTTTCCTGACGCCTTGCGGGTTTTGGCCAAACCAGTCAGGCAACTTGATAACTTTGACCATTGCCCGCCACCCCGCGCAGAGCGAGTATTTCCCTGTTGATTACGGTTCCCCAACCTAATAAGAAAACAGAGGGATTCTGGCAATGCGCGATTACTTGTCTGCTACTTCTCAGTTCAATTATCAGCACACCGTCGATGCCGCACTTGCCGGTGATCTGACGGCTCTCAACGCCTGTGTCGAATGTTGCGATCGCCATGCCTTGCCGGGTCGAATCGCCCTGTTCTGGGAAGGCCGCGACGGCACCAGCGCGACGTACACCTTCACCGACCTGCAAGAAAAGGCTGCGCGATTCGCCAATTTCCTGCTCGCGCAAGGCGTGAAAAAAGGCGACAAGGTTGCCGGTCTCCTGCCACGTAATATCGAACTGCTGGTCACCGTGTTCGCCACCTGGCGCATCGGCGCGGTGTATCAACCGCTGTTTACCGCGTTTGGCCCCAAAGCCATTGAGCATCGTCTGAGCAGCTCTGGCGCGAAAGTGGTGGTCACCGACGCGGTCAACCGGTCGAAACTCGCCGAAGTCGCCGATTGCCCGACCATCGTCACCGTCGCTGGCGCCAAAGGGCAGGGCATCGTGCGCGGTGATTTCAGTTTCTGGGCCGAGCTGGCCAATTTCCCCGCTGCTTGTGAACCGGTGCTGCTGACTGGCGAAGACCCGTTCCTGCTGATGTTCACCTCGGGCACCACCGGTCCGTCGAAAGCGCTGTCGGTACCACTCAAAGCCATCGTCGCCTTTGAGGCCTACACCCGCGACGCCGTCGATTTGCGCCCTGAAGACGCCTTCTGGAACGTTGCCGATCCGGGTTGGGCCTACGGCATTTATTTTGGTGTCACAGGGCCCATGGCCATGGGGCATCCGATCACCTTTTACGATGGCCCGTTCACCCTCGAAAGCACTTGCCGGGTGATCAACAAATACGGGATCACCAACCTCACCGGTTCGCCGACGGCCTATCGTTTGCTGATTGCCGGTGGCGATGAGTTCGCCAAATCGATCAAGGGCAAGCTGCGCATCGTCAGCAGCGCGGGCGAACCGTTGAACCCGGAAGTGATTCGCTGGTTCGCCGACAACCTCGGCGTGGTCATTCACGACCACTACGGCCAGACCGAACTGGGCATGGTGCTGTGCAACCACCACGGCCTGGAGCATCCGATTCACATGGGCGCCGCCGGTTTCGCCTCGCCCGGTCATCGGATTGTGGTGCTGGATGACAAGTACCAGGAACTGGGCGTCGGCCAGCCGGGCATTCTGGCCATCGACCGCACCCAGTCGCCGATGTGCTGGTTCGCCGGCTACGAAGGCGCGCCGACCAAGGCTTTTGTTGGCGACTATTACTTGAGCGGCGACACCGTCGAGTGGAACCCGGACGGTAGCATCAGCTTTGTCGGCCGCAGCGACGACGTGATCACCACCTCCGGCTATCGCGTCGGGCCGTTTGATGTCGAGAGCGCGCTGATCGAGCACCCGGCCGTGGTCGAAGCCGCCGTTGTCGGCAAGCCCGATCCGGAACGCACCGAACTGGTCAAGGCGTTCGTCGTGCTCAGCCCGCAATACCGCGCCGCACCAGAGCTCGCCGAAGAACTGCGCCAACACGTGCGCAAACGTCTGGCGGCGCATTCGTACCCCCGTGAAATCGAATTTGTCAGTGAATTGCCGAAAACCCCAAGTGGCAAATTGCAGCGCTTTATTTTGCGTAATCAGGAAATCGCCAAGGCTAAAGAAGCCGCGGCGAAGAACGTTTCAGCTTGAATTCAAGGAAACAGTGATGCAGATCGAGAACAAGGTTTTTATCGTCACCGGCGGGGCTTCCGGCCTCGGTGCAGCCACCGCTGAAGTGCTGGTCGCAGCCGGCGCGAAGGTGATGCTGGTGGACATGAACGCCGAAGCGGTCGCGGCGCAGGCCCAGCGCCTGGGTGCGCAGAGTGTTGTCGCTGACATCAGCAACGAAGCGGCTGCCGAAGCCGCGGTGCAGGCCACGGTCAAAGCCTTCGGTGGTCTCAACGGTCTGGTCAACTGCGCCGGTATCGTGCGTGGCGAGAAGATCCTCGGCAAGAACGGCCCGCATGCGCTGTCCAGTTTCAGCCAAGTGATCAACGTCAACCTGATCGGCAGTTTCAACATGCTGCGTCTGGCGGCGGCGGCAATTGCCGAAACCGAAGCGGACGCCGATGGCGAGCGCGGTGTGATCATCAACACCGCGTCTGCGGCGGCTTACGACGGCCAGATCGGTCAGGCAGCTTACGCGGCGTCCAAAGGTGCGATTGTCAGCCTGACCTTGCCTGCCGCCCGTGAACTGGCGCGCTTCGGCATCCGCGTGATGACCATCGCACCGGGCATTTTCGAAACGCCGATGATGGCCGGCATGACCCAGGAAGTTCGCGATTCCCTGGCCGCTGGCGTGCCATTCCCGCCGCGTTTGGGCAAACCGGGCGAGTATGCCGGGCTGGTCAAGCATATTATTGAAAACAGCATGCTCAACGGCGAGGTGATCCGTCTCGACGGTGCCTTGCGCATGGCGGCCAAGTAAGGAGGATTTGTCATGACTCAATCCAACGATCCAATTGTCATCGTCAGCGCCGTGCGTACCCCGATGGGTGCTTTTCAGGGCGAACTGAAAAGCCTGACCGCGCCGCAACTCGGTGCCGCGGCCATCAAGGCCGCAGTGGAACGCGCCGGCGTCGCCAGCGATGCGGTCGATGAAGTGCTGTTCGGCTGTGTGCTGCCTGCTGGCCTCGGCCAGGCCCCGGCGCGTCAAGCAGCGCTGGGCGGCGGGCTGGATAAATCGACCCGCTGCACCACCCTGAACAAGATGTGCGGTTCCGGCATGGAAGCGGCCATCCTGGCTCACGACATGCTGCTCGCCGGCAGCGCCGACGTGGTGATCGCCGGTGGCATGGAAAGCATGTCCAATGCGCCGTACCTGCTGGACCGCGCTCGCAGCGGTTACCGCATGGGCCACGGCCGGGTGCTGGATTCGATGTTCCTCGACGGTCTGGAAGACGCTTACGACAAAGGTCGCCTGATGGGCACCTTCGCCGAAGATTGCGCGCAAACCCATGGCTTCACTCGTGAGGCTCAGGACGCCTTCGCCATTGCCTCGACCACCCGCGCACAGCAGGCGATCAAGGACGGTAGCTTCAAGGACGAGATCGTGCCGCTGACCGTGACGGTCGGCAAAGAGCAGGTGACGATCAGCAACGACGAGCAGCCGCCGAAGGCCAAGCTCGACAAGATCGCCTTGCTGAAACCGGCGTTCCGCGACGGCGGAACCGTGACGGCGGCCAACTCCAGTTCGATCTCCGACGGTGCGGCGGCTCTGGTGCTGATGCGTCGTTCCGAAGCGCAAAAGCGCGGCCTCAAACCGCTGGCAGTGATTCATGGGCACGCGGCGTTTGCCGACACCCCGAGCCTGTTTCCGGTGGCGCCGGTGGGTGCGATCAAGAAGCTGATGAAGAAAACCGGTTGGTCACTGAACGATGTCGATCTGGTCGAAGTCAACGAAGCCTTTGCGGTGGTGAGCCTGGTGACCATGACCATGCTGGAAATCCCCCATGAAAAACTCAACGTTCATGGCGGTGCTTGTGCCCTGGGCCATCCGATCGGTACGTCCGGTGCGCGGATTATCGTGACCTTGCTCTCGGCCCTGCGGCAGAAAGGCTTGAAGCGTGGTGTTGCGGCGATTTGCATTGGTGGCGGTGAAGCCACGGCCATGGCTGTGGAATGCCTGTACTGACACGATTTCTGTAGGAGCGAGCATGCTCGCGAGAAACTCGAGAGCACTGTGGGGAATCAGGCTTCCCTCATCATCGTTGACGTCCATCGCGAGCATGCTCGCTCCTACAGAGTCCAATATAATGTTAAGGAATAGTCATGATTCCCAATGACGAACAACAGCAGATTCGCGACGCGGCCCGGGACTTTGCCCAGGAACGCCTGAAACCGTTCGCTGCCGAGTGGGACCGTGAGCATCGATTCCCCAAGGAAGCCATCGGTGAAATGGCCGCGCTGGGTTTCTTCGGCATGCTGGTGCCGGAACAGTGGGGCGGTTGCGACACCGGGTACCTGGCCTACGCCATGGCCCTGGAAGAAATCGCTGCGGGCGACGGTGCCTGCTCGACCATCATGAGCGTGCACAACTCGGTGGGTTGCGTGCCGATCCTGCACTACGGCAACGACTACCAGAAAGAACGCTTCCTCAAGCCGCTGGCTAGCGGTGTGATGCTCGGCGCATTCGCCCTGACCGAACCCCAGGCCGGTTCCGATGCCAGTGGTTTGAAAACCCGGGCCAAACTGAACGGCGACCACTACGTGCTCAACGGCTGCAAGCAGTTCATCACCTCCGGGCAGAACGCCGGGGTGGTGATCGTGTTTGCGGTGACCGACCCGAGCGCCGGCAAACGCGGGATCAGCGCGTTCATCGTGCCGACCGATTCGCCGGGCTACAAAGTTGCGCGGGTCGAAGACAAACTCGGTCAACACGCCTCCGACACCTGCCAGATCCTTTTCGAAGACGTAAAAGTCCCGGTGGCCAACCGTTTGGGCGAGGAGGGTGAAGGCTACAAGATTGCTTTGGCCAACCTCGAAGGCGGTCGAGTCGGCATCGCTTCGCAATCGGTAGGCATGGCCCGCGCCGCGTTTGAAGCGGCTCGCGACTATGCCCGTGAGCGCGAAAGCTTCGGCAAACCGATCATCGAGCATCAGGCTGTAGCGTTCCGCCTGGCCGACATGGCCACCCAGATTGCCGTTGCGCGGCAAATGGTGCATTACGCCGCAGCCTTGAGAGACAGCGGCAAACCGGCGCTGGTCGAAGCGTCTATGGCCAAACTGTTCGCCTCGGAAATGGCCGAGAAGGTATGCTCTTCGGCGCTGCAAACCCTCGGCGGCTACGGTTACCTGAACGACTTCCCGCTGGAGCGGATCTACCGCGACGTGCGGGTCTGCCAGATTTACGAAGGCACCAGCGATATTCAGCGCATGGTCATTTCGCGCAACTTATAAGAAGGAGTCCCTTGTGAACTACGAAACGATTTTGCTGGAAACCCACGGCCGCGTCGGCCTGATCACGCTCAACCGTCCGCAAGCCCTGAACGCGTTGAACGCGCAGATCATCGGCGAACTGAACCATGCCCTCGATGGCCTGGAAGCCGATTCGAACATCGGTTGCATTGTGCTGACAGGCTCGAAAAAGGCCTTCGCCGCCGGTGCCGACATCAAGGAAATGGCCGAGCTGACCTACCCGCAGATCTACCTCGATGACCTGTTCAGCGACAGCGATCGCGTGGCCAACCGCCGCAAACCGATCATCGCGGCGGTCAACGGTTTCGCGTTGGGCGGTGGCTGTGAGCTGGCGCTGATGTGCGATTTCATTCTGGCCGGCGATAACGCCAAATTCGGCCAGCCGGAAATCAACCTCGGCGTGCTGCCGGGCATGGGCGGCACCCAGCGCCTGACCCGCGCCGTGGGCAAGGCCAAGGCCATGGAAATGTGCCTGAGCGGGCGCTTGATCGATGCGGTGGAAGCGGAACGTTGCGGTATCGTCGCGCGGATCGTGCCGAGTGATGAACTGTTGGACGAAGCGCTGAAAGTCGCAGCGTTGATCGCCAAGAAGTCGTTGCCGATTGCGATGATGGTCAAGGAAAGCGTCAACCGTGCATTCGAAGTGAGCCTGTCCGAGGGTGTGCGCTTCGAGCGTCGGGTGTTCCATGCGGCGTTTGCGACGCAGGATCAGAAGGAAGGGATGGCGGCGTTTATTGCCAAGCGCGAGGCGGAGTTCGTCGGTCAGTAATGTGGCGTAGCTGCTGACGCTATCGCTGGCAAGCCAGCTCCTACAGGTTTTCGGGTATACACAACATGTGCGTACGACCGAATCCACTGTAGGAGCTGGCTTGCCAGCGATGCTTTTAGAGCTTCACACCAAATAGTTCTTCAGTTCGCGGGCAATCACCATCCGTTGAATCTCGCTCGACCCTTCATAGATCTGCGTGATCCGCGCATCCCGGTAGTACTTCTCCACCGGATAGTCTTCCAGATAACCGTATCCGCCATGAATCTGAATCGCGGACGAGCAGACCTTTTCAGCCATTTCCGACGCGAACAGCTTGGCTTGTGACGCTTCTGACAGGCAAGGCTTGCCGGCCGTGCGCAACCGTGCCGCGTGCAAGATCATCAACCGCGCAGCGTTCAACTGCATGTGCATGTCGGCCAGCAGGTTGGCGATGCTCTGGTGTTCATTGATCGGTTTGCCAAACTGCACACGGTCGCGAGAGTAGGCGAGCGCTGCTTCGAACGCCGCACGTGCGATGCCCAACGCTTGCGCCGCGATGCCGATGCGTCCGCCTTCAAGATTGGACAGCGCAATCGCCAGACCTTTACCGCGCTCGCCAAGCAGGTTGGCCTCGGGAATGGTGCAGTTGTTCAGGGTGACGGCGCAGGTGTCGGAAGCGCGGATGCCCATCTTGTGTTCGGTACGGTCGACGATAAAACCGGCCGTGTCGGTCGGCACGAGAAAGGCCGAGATACCGCGCTTGCCCAAATCCGGATCGGTGACGGCAAACACAATCGCCAGTTTTGCCCGCTTGCCGTTGCTGACGAACTGTTTGGCGCCATTGATCACCCACTGGCCGTCGCGCAGTTCGGCGCGGGTGCGCAGGTTGTGCGCTTCGGACCCAGCCTGGGGTTCGGTCAGGCAGAAGCAGCCGATGACCTTGCCGCTGGCCAGATCGGCCAGCCAGGTCTGTTTCTGTTCTTCGCTGCCGTAGTTCATCACCGGCCCGCAGCCGACAGAGTTGTGGATGCTCATGAACGCGCCCGTCGCGCCGTCGCCTGCGGAAATCTCTTCCACCGCCAGGGCGTAGGCAACGTAGTCGACATAAGTGCCACCCCATTCCTCGGGCACCACCATGCCCAGCAAGCCCAGTTCGCCCATCTTCGCCACCAGCGCGTCGTCGATCCAGCCGGCCTTTTCCCAGGCTTGGGCGTGGGGGGCGATTTCGCCACGGGCAAAGTCCCGGGCCATGTCGCGGATCATGACTTGCTCTTCGCTCAATTCGATATCGTGCATGGTTCAGCTCCCGCTCCGGTCAAACCCGCTGAAGAAACTCGCCACGTGCTCGGCGTCCAGTGCCGCAAGGGTCGGTGGGTTCCAGCGCGGATTCTTGTCTTTGTCGATCAGCAAGGCGCGTACGCCTTCGATCAAGTCGCCGCGTTCAAACCATTGGCGGTCCAGATGCAGCTCAAGGGCGAAGCACTGTTCAAGGGGCAGCTCGCGTCCGCGGCGGAGCATTTCCAGGGTGACGCCCATGGCCAGGGGTGAACGGGTTTCCAGCAGGTCGGCGGTGGTGACCGCCCACTCATGGGTGTCGGCAACCGTCACCTGGCGTAATTGCTCCACAATACTCGGCACATCGGGCAGGGCGAAGAAGTGGTCGATGGCCGGGCGCAATGCACTGAGCGGGGCATCCGGCAATTGCTGGACGGCGAGTTTCGCCAGCAGGCTCTGCAGGTCCTTGAGCGGCGTGTCGTGCCATTCCAGCTTATCGAGTTTCTCGTCCAGCGTGCTCAGTTTGGCGCTGTCCAGATACCAGTCGGCCAGGCCGCAATACAGCGCATCGGCCGCGCGGATTTGTACACCGCTGACGCCCAGGTAAATCCCCAGTTCACCGGGGATGCGCGGCAGGAAGTAACTGCCGCCGACGTCCGGGAAGTAGCCGATGCCGACTTCCGGCATCGCCAGGCGACTTTTTTCGGTGACTACGCGCAGATCCGCGCCTTGCACCAGGCCCATGCCGCCGCCGAGGACAAAACCGTCCATCAAGGCCAGCACGGGTTTGCGGTAATGGTGGATCGCGAGGTCGAGGGCGTATTCCTCGACGAAGAAATCTTCGTGCAGGGTATCGCCGCTTTTGAAGCTGTCGTACAGCGAGCGGATGTCGCCACCGGCGCAAAAGGCTTTTTCACCGGCACCGCGCAGCACCACTGCATGCACCTGCGAGTCCTGGGCCCAGGCGTCGAGTTGCCGGTGCAGGTTGCGCACCATGTCGAGGGTCAGGGCATTGAGGCCGGTGGGGCGGTTGAGGGTCAGGTGACCAATGTGGTTGCGAACTTCGGCCAGCACTTCATTTTGCGTGGCATCCATGGACTGAGTCCCCGGTGAAGAAACCTGAGCAGTCATCACTAACTCCCTGCTTTTGTTGTTTTTTATGCTCGCGCGCGAGCGATGTCGGATCGTAGCAGTGCAAATTTGCCTTGTACAACCCGGATAAGTGCAGGTTCTCTGTGCATTTTTGCATGGTGATTACGGGCGTTGATTCAGCGTACACCAAGGTCTGATCAGGCAAACGCCGCCAGCAGATCCTCTTCGAACGCCTTCTGCGCATCCCCCGGCACTTGCGCCCGATGGCGGGCCAGATGGAACGCCACATCGAAGCTCATGTCACTGCGCCGCACGGCCCTGAGCAACCCTTTGTCCTCCCATTGGCGGGCGAAGTGGCTGGGCAAGTAACCCACGTGCTTGCCGGAAAGAATGAAGGCGAGGGTGCCTTCGACCTGTTCCGAGCGCGCCGAGCACAGCTTGCCCTGGAACGGTTCGTCACTGCGCAGGAAGCGGTAGGGGTGATCGACCCGGTCGCTGGCCTGCAACGCCTGGTCGTCCGGCGCTTCATTGGTAAACAACGGGTGGCCGGGCGCGCAATAGAGGTGCTGGGTTTCGATGAACAGTTCGCGGTAGTCGAACGCGTTTTGCACCTGCGAGAAGTAGCCGATGGCGAGGTCCAGCCGTTGTTGCAACAGCAGGCGTTCCATTTCCCCGGGCATCGCGCTGATCAACTCGATGCGCACCGACTCGTCCCGTTCACGAAAGCGCCGGATCGCCTCGGCGACCCGTTGCAGCACCGATTGATCAAGCGCTTCGGACAAGCCCAGGCGCACTTCGCCAATCAAGCGCCCGGCCACGCCGTTGGATTGATGACGGAACGCTTCGATGGATTCGAACAACCCGCGCGTGGCGCTGAGCAATTGTTCGCCCTTGGCGGTGACCTGAAATCCGCTTTTGCCTCGGCTGCACAGGCGATAGCCGAGGCGCGTCTCCAGCTTGGCCATTTGCTGGCTGATGCTCGATTGGCTCAGGCCCAGCTCACCCTGGGCGGCGCTGAATCCACCGCACTCCACCACGCGGACAAACAGGCGCAGCAATTGGAGGTCCAGATCGTGGAGTTGGCCGAGCATCACACATTACTCCTGCATAAAGTCAGGTTAACAAACTTGGTATTTTACCAATGTATCGGACGACGCATCCTGCCACCACTTCCTTCTGGTCAGGTGTTCGTCATGGCTCCCATGTTCAAGCTGTGTTTGCCCGCGCTGTTGCTTGCCGTTGCTGCTTCGGTCCAGGCCGAGGACAAGGTTGTGAACCTTTACAGCTGGGCGGATTACGTCGCCCCTGAAACCTTGCAGCGTTTCGAACAGGAGACCGGCATTCACGTGCGTTACGACACGTTCGATGCGCCGGAGGTACTGGAAACCAAACTGCTGACCGGCGGCAGCGGTTATGACGTGGTGGTGCCGTCCTCCAGCGTTCTGGCCCGTGGCCTGGCAGCGGGCGCGCTGAAAGCGATTCCCCACGAAGGCCTGAAGGGCTACGCCAATCTCGATCCCGATCTGCTGGAAAAGATGGCGGCGGTCGATCCCGGCAACAAATACGGCGTGCCCTATACATGGGGCACCCTGGGACTTGGGATGAATGTCGATGAGGTGCGCAAACGCCTGCCGGACGTGCCGCTCAATAGCCTGGATCTGCTGTTCAAACCGGAATACGCCAGCAAGCTGAAGGACTGCGGGATCGCGGTCATTGATTCACCGCAAGAGGTCATCGGCCTGGCGCTGCACTACTTGGGCAAGGATCCCTACAGCACCGACAAAAACGATCTCGACGCTGCCCAGACGTTGTTGCATCAGTTGCAGCCTTCGGTGCTGTACGTCGCCAGCGGCCGGCAGATCAATGATCTGGCCAACGGCAGTCTTTGCCTGGCATTGACCTACAACGGCGACGCCAGCATGGCCGCCGATCAGGCACGCAAGGCCAACAAACCGTACGAGATCGCCTACCGGATTCCCAAGGAAGGCACCATCGTCTGGCAGGACAACCTGGCGATCCCAAAAGATGCGCCGCACCCCGAGGCCGCGCGCCAGTTCATCGAGTTCATGTTGCGCCCCGAGTCCGTCGCGGCGCTGACCAATACGTTGTTCTTTGCCACCGCCAACCAGGCGGCCACGCCGTTGGTGGATGAGGCGGTGCGCACCGACCCGGACATTTACCCACCCGCCGACGTGCGTGACCGGTTGTACGCCGACCGCAGCATGAGCCTCAAGGACATGCGTCAGCGCACTCGCTTGTGGACCACCTTCCGTAGCCGTCAACAGTAAGGATTTTCAATGGACGTCCCTGTGCAGAACGATCAAGCCATCACCCGCGACAGCCTCTACGGCACGGCTGCCGAAAGCACTTACGCCGGCATCACCAGTTTCATGCGTCGTCGCTACAGCCGCGACTTGCGGGGTGTCGATGTGGCAGTCAGCGGTGTGCCGTTCGACACTGCCACCAGCAACCGCCCCGGCGCGCGTTTCGGGCCTCGTGGCATTCGCGCCGCGTCTACTGCGATTGCCTGGGAGCGCCACTGGCCGTGGACGTTTGACCCGTTCGATCATCTGGCGGTGGTCGACTTTGGCGATTGCGACTTTGACTACGGCTCGCCGCAATCGGTCCCGGAAAGTATCGAGGCCCACGCCGAGCACATCCTCAATGCCGGCAGCGCGATGCTGACCTTTGGTGGCGATCACTTCATCACTTATCCGCTGCTCAAGGCGCATGCGCGCAAGCACGGGGCGTTGTCGTTGATTCACTTTGATGCCCACAGCGACACCTGGCCGGAC
The DNA here is from genome assembly GCF_900187435.1 of Pseudomonas sp. Irchel s3b5. Taxonomy (NCBI): domain Bacteria; kingdom Pseudomonadati; phylum Pseudomonadota; class Gammaproteobacteria; order Pseudomonadales; family Pseudomonadaceae; genus Pseudomonas; species Pseudomonas sp. Irchel s3b5. The sequence continues at coordinate 14,190 of NZ_FYDY01000030.1, read as the reverse complement.
GAGGACGGCAAGCGCATCGATCACGGCACCATGTTCTGGCATGCGGCCAAGGAAGGGCTGGTTGATCCATCGCGCTCGGTGCAGATCGGTTTGCGCACCACCAACGATGATCATCAGGGCTTTCAGGTGCTGGATGCGCGTCAAGTGCATCGTCGTGGCGTCGATGCGATTGTCGAGGCGATTCGGGCGCGGGTGGGTGACAACCCGGTGTACCTGACATTCGACATCGACTGCCTCGACCCGGCCTTCGCCCCCGGTACCGGAACGCCGGTGTGTGGCGGCTTGAGCACGGCGCAGGCGCTGGACATCCTCGGTGGCCTGCGCGGGATCAATCTGGTCGGCATGGACGTGGTGGAAGTGGCGCCGGCGTATGACAACGCAGAAATCACGTCACTGGCAGCGGCGACGCTAGCGATGGAAATGCTGTGTTTGTATGCGGCAAAACACAAGGTCGATCAGTAAGCGATAAACCCTGTAGGAGCGAGCTTGCTCGCGATCACGGTCGTGCATTCAACCTCTCTGTTGATTGGCAGAACCTCATCGCGAGCAAGCTCGCTCCTACAGTTTTGAAGGGTGTCAGGCTACTGGAATCATAGGCAAATCCAGAATGGCCTCACCACTGAATCGCGCCACCGAACCGGCGATGGATTCATGCGGCACGCCTTTAGCCACGTCGCTGACCGCATCCAGCCGCACTACTTGTTCAGCACTCAACTGCACGTCCAGCGCACCTAACGTCGCGTCGAGTTGCTCGCGGGTGCGGGAGCCGAGAATTGGAATCAGGGCCGTTGTCGAACGCTTGGCCTTTTCCCGCAGCCAGGCGATGGCCACGTGGGTCGGGCTGACATCCAGTTCGGCGGCGACGCCCAGCAAGGTGTCGAGCAGGGCGGTTTCGCGGGTTCCTTTTTCGGCATGAATCAGCATGCCGAGTTTGGTCGCACGGTTATCGCCTTCACTGTTGCGGTATTTACCGGTGAGGAAACCACCGCCCAGTGGCGACCACAGCGTAGCGGCCAGGCCCAGGGCTTCGGCCATCGGCAATTGCTCGCGTTCGGCGGTGCGTTCGGCGAGGCTGTATTCAACCTGGATGGCGGCAATCGGCGCGAAGCCGCGAACCTCGGCCAGCAGATCGGCGCGTGCGATGCGCCAGGCCGGGAAGTTCGACAAACCGGCGTAATGAATCTTGCCCGCGCGTACCAGATCGTCGAAGCCGCGCAGGATCTCTTCCATCGGTGTTACGCCGTCACTCATGTGCGCCCAGAACAGATCGATGTGGTCTGTCTTCAGGCGCTTGAGGCTCTCTTCGACGGCGCGAACCATGTTCTTTCGATTATTGCCGGTGTGGGAAATACCCGCTGCCGGTGTCGTCCCGAGGGTGTATTTGGTGGCGATCACCAGGCTATCCCGATCCGCCACGATGAACTCGCTGAGCATGGCTTCCGATTGTCCGCCTTGATAGCCGTTGGCAGTGTCGATGAAGTTACCGCCAGCCTCCCGGTAACCATCAAAAATGCGTTTGGCTTCGTCGCGCTCGGCGCCGTGGCCCCAACCAGTGCCGAAGTTACCGGCGCCCAGCGCCAGTTCGGAAACGCGCAATCCTGTTTTACGGCCGAACACTTTGTAATGCATGGGATGGCTCCAGAAGGATGGGACTTAATTTAGATGCCGGTGACATGAATTAAATATGATGCCGGTAATATTCACCGTCAAGATGCTCCCGACCATTGGCGTTGTCAGTGATAAAAACTAAGCCAGTGGCGAGGGAGGCACAGGGCCTGTCTTGCCTTTTGGGTGTTTCGCAATGGCATACTGCCGCGCATGACTATCGACTCTCCCCTCAGTGCCTGGCAGCAGGCCATCGAACAGAAGGGCTTCGTCCAGGACGAGGCTCAGGAACATGCCGTCTGGGCATTGCAGAAATGCCACGAAGCCTTGCATGCCGGTCACTCGCCGATCACGGGTGTTTACTTGTGGGGGCCGGTCGGGCGGGGCAAGACCTGGCTGATGGACCAGTTCTACCAAAGCTTGCGGGTCCCGGCGCGGCGCCAGCACTTTCACCATTTCATGGGGTGGGTGCACCAGCGTTCATTCCAGTTGACCGGCACCGCCGACCCGCTCAAGGCACTGGCCCGGGAGTTGAGCGAGGAGGTGCGCGTGCTGTGTTTCGACGAGTTGTTCGTCAATGACATCGGCGACGCAATCATTCTCGGGCGTCTGTTTCAGGTCATGTTCGAGCAGGGTGTGGTCGTGGTCTGTACCTCGAACCTGCCGCCGGATCAACTGTACGCCGACGGTTTCAACCGCGACCGGTTCATGCCCGCAATCACCGCAATCAAGCAGCACATGCAGGTGATCGCCGTGGACGGCGGGGAAGACCACCGGCTGCACCCTGGCGTCGGTTCGCAACGATACTGGGTGGCGGAGCCCGGGCAGGATTGCGCGCTGGATGAGGTGTTCGCCGCACTGACCATCGGCCAATCGGTGTCCAGCGACCCGATCAAGGTCGGTTATCGTTCTCTCAATGTGATCAAGGCCAGCCCGAGCGTGCTCTGGACCCGTTACTCCGATCTTTGCGAGCAGCCTTTCGCCGCCATGGATTTCATGGCCCTGTGTGACACCTACAGCGCAGTCCTGTTGAGCGACGTCCCCAACCTGAGTGCACAAAAGCGCGCAGGACGCATTGCCCGTGGCACTGAGGACGGCGTCGAGCGGGTAGAGGCGGGGGATCGCGAGTTGCCGCAATTGTCGGTGCATGACGACGGTGTGCGACGCTTCATTGCTCTGGTGGACGAATGCTATGACCGCAAGGTGCCGTTGTACCTGGAAGCTCAGGTGCCGATGGCCTCGCTTTACACCGACGGGTATCTGGAGTTTCCGTTCCGTCGCACCCTGAGTCGGCTGCAGGAGATGCAACTGCAACGGTTCGCCGAAGCGTGATCAGAAGGAGGGAAGATGAATCAACCGCTGTCGCACCATTTGCTGACCATCGCCCGCGAAAATCCGCAACACGACGAGTTTTTCTGTGCCGGTGAGTCGCACCGGCGGGCCGAGGACTTTGCCGAGTTGGGTTGGACCGAAACGCTGATCTGGGGCGTTTGAGCGTCAATTATTTTCAGCACAACTGATTGTCGGCAGCACAGCGCTCGCGCTATGGTCGCCCGGCACCTCGGCGCGACATACGCGGCGGGGGCTACTTTATGTGTGATCGAGGATGGAAATGGATTTCGCAGAAATTCTTGTTCTTCAGGCCAGCTACACCAACCCGGTGCATGCCGAAGCGATTGGTCTGGTATTGAACCACTACGCCGAGGACCCGATGGGCGGCGGCCAATCCCTGCCTGCCAATGTGCTGGAGCAATTACCAGCAGAGCTTGCTCGACGTCCCCATGCCTTCAGTGTGTTGGCGTTTGTCGGTGGCGAACCGGCCGGGTTGGTCAATTGCTTCGAGGGTTTCTCGACCTTTGCCTGCCGGCCATTGGTGAATGTGCACGATGTGGCGGTGGTGAATAAGTTTCGCGGGTTGGGCTTGAGTCAGCGCATGTTGCAAAAGGTCGAGGAAATCGCCCGTCAGCGCGGTTGCTGCAAGCTCACCCTGGAGGTGCTGGAAGGCAATGCCGTGGCGCAAGCGGCTTACGAAAAAGCCGGTTTTGCCGCGGGCATGTTCGACCCGGCCCATGGCCGGATGCTGTTCTGGACCAAGGCGCTCTGAATTAGCGTCTGGCGCCTGTAGGAGCGAGCTTGCTCGCGATGGACACAAGTCCCCGGTTTTATTTCGGCCTGTAGCTTACAGTCATATCCGCCGATTACATGAGATGGGAACAAACGCTGATGGCCGCAAAGCCAGTATGAAAAAGGGGCCGGAACCGGCCCCTGAAAGGATTACTGCTGAACCACCGCTGGCGCGACTTTAGGCTTGATCAGGCTGAAGTCGATCAAGGCCCGCTGCTGGCGTTCATAAGGGTTGCCGATCAGCAACGGTCGCGCCTTGAAGCTGTCGCTGACCAGACTCTTGCTGCGATCGAGCTCATCGAAGCTCAGGCCTGCAAGGTCGGCCCAGGTATGAATCAGGTGCGAGCTGCTGTAAGGGCGCGACACATCACCGGCGACGTTCCAATTGTGGTTCTCACGCCATTTTGGCGAGGCCCAGGTCATGAACGGAATGGTGTACATCGGCGCTGTCGGCTTGCTCTCGTTGCGCCCGAGGGTGCTGTGGCCTGCGGAATCGAATACGTCTTCACCGTGGTCCGAGAGGTACAGCAGGAAGCCGTTCGGATCAGTCTTGGCGTAGTCCTTGATCAGGCTGGACACCACGAAGTCGTTGTACAGCACGGCATTGTCGTAGCTGTTGTACGTCGGCACCTGGTCGTCACGTACACCGGCCGGCACGCCATTGCGGTCCTTGAACTTGTCGAAGGACGAAGGGTAGCGGTACTGGTAGCTCATGTGCGTGCCAAGCAGGTGCACAACAATCAGCTTGCGCGGCGCGGCATCGGCCAGGGCCTTGTTGAAGGGCTCGATCACGTCGCCATCGTACTGGGCGGCGTTCTGGTTGCGGTTGTTGTTCAGGTACACCTGCTCGTCGGCCTGCTCGGAGAACGTCGTGAGCATGGTGTTGCGCTTGGTCATGGTCTGCTGGTTGGTGATCCAGAAGGTCTTGTACCCGGCCTGTTTCATCATGCTGACCAGCGACGGCGTCGACAGGTAGAGGTCTGGCTTTTCCTCGTCGGCAAAGGTCAGAACCTGCTGCAGCGCTTCAATGGTGTACGGACGCGGCGTGATGACATTGTCGAAAACGTCCAGTTGATCCTTGAGCTTGTCCAGTTCCGGCGTGGTTTGACGCGGATAGCCATACAGGCTCATGCGCTGGCGGTTGGTGGATTCGCCGATCACCAGCACCAGGGTCGCGGGCTGGTTGGCCATCGCATCCTTGAGGTTGTGCAGGGGCGGGATCTTGCTGGCGCTGTCGAGCATGTCCTGCATGTTGGCCAGGGTGTCGAGGTAACGGTGATACGCCACGGCCATCTGCCAAGGCACGGCCGGCTCGATGCGGGTTTCGAATTTCTCGAAACCTTCAGCGAGACTGCCTGTGCGCAGGGTTTGCTTGACCAGTGGGTAGCCGACCACCGCGACTACAATGGCCGTCGCAGCCAACAAGGCCTTGCCGCGTGGCAAGTACACCGGGCGCAAGCGCGTCCACAGGAACCAGGCGAATGCGGTGTGGGCGAGGAACGCGAACACCATCCACCAGGCAAAGTACTGGGTCATGTATTCGCCGGCTTCAGACACGTTCGACTCGAACATGATGAAGATCACGCTCTGGGAGAATTCCTGCTGATAGATGAAGAAATAACCCAGGCTGGCCATCGAGCAGGCCCACAGCACGACCCCGATCACGGCGGCCATGACACGGGTTTTATTGGGGAACAGTAGCATCGGCGCCAGCCAGATGGCGCTCATCACGAACGCCTGGCGGAACCCCGTGAAACCGGAAGTGCCTGTCAGTTGGATCAGTAGCTGGGTGATTCCGGAGAAGTACCAGAAGAATACGAACAACCAGAGTAACCCGGCCCAGTCGAAACCTTTCGCAGTCGTCTTGCTGCGTTTAAACAAAGTCATTCAGCGCTCCAGCCGAGAAAACACTTCCATCGCCGGACGTTAAATATCACTGACGACGAAACGGTGACCATCCGAGCAACGAACAGCCATAAACAGGTAAGTATCGGAAAGCAAATGTGAAAATTGTGTGAGCTGCTTTGAATGGCAGCTCAGAGGCAGGGGGAAAGCAGCGTCGGCTGCTACCAGATCAATCGGGGGTGATCAGGCGTGCGGGGCGCGTTGAGTGACGACTGCGGATGGATTTTGAGTGTCTTGCAGCACCAGTCGCAGTTGCGCCAGCTCTTGCTTCAATTGATCGCGTTCGTCTTTCAACTGGCGCAGTTCATCACGACGGATTGTGACGTAAAGGGTTTGTGCTGGCAGTGCGGTATGTACTGTGCCCATTGCTCACCTCGCAAATGGCGTATCTCAACTGTAGAACCGCCTCGATTTGAGCGGCAGAACTACTATCGGCGCCAATTTTGATTTCTTTTTCCCCTGAAGGGAACTTTTTTATTTTCAAATGTCGTTGTGTCTTGGGCTTGATTCCCGACGTTATCAGTCTGGATCGGGCACAATGCCCGGAAACTTCATCCCGACGCTCTGGACTAAGCTTCATTAGTCGCGTTGGGCTATACCTTTGACACACATTTATTTGTAGTAGGGAGCATCAGCACATGCAACTCGGGATTATTGGACTGGGCCGCATGGGCGGCAATATTGCGCGGCGCCTGATGCTCAACGGACACACGACCGTTGTTTACGACCGCAATACCGCCTTCATCGAAACCCTGGCCGCCGAGGGCGCAACCGGTGTGGCCGACTTGCCGGCCCTGGTGGCCGGCCTGACCAAGCCGCGAGCGATTTGGGTCATGCTGCCGGCCGGCGCGCCGACCGAAGAGACCATCGACACCCTGAGCACCTTGCTTGAAGCCGGCGACACCATCATCGATGGCGGCAACACGTTCTATAAAGACGACATTCGCCGGGCGAAAACCCTGGCGGAAAAAGGCCTGCACTACATCGACGTCGGTACGTCCGGCGGCGTCTGGGGCCTGGAGCGCGGTTACTGCATGATGATTGGCGGCGACGCCGACACGGTCAATCGTCTGGACCCGCTGTTCGACACCCTGGCCCCGGGCATGGGCGACATTCCGCGAACCAAGGACCGCAAGTCCGATGACGATCGCGCCGAGCGTGGCTACATCCACGCAGGTCCTGCGGGCGCCGGGCATTTCGTGAAGATGATCCACAACGGCATCGAATACGGAATGATGCAGGCCTTCGCCGAAGGTTTCGACATCCTCAAGACCAAAAACAGCGAAAAGTTGCCGGAAGACCAGCGCTTCGACCTGAACGTCGCCGACATCGCCGAAGTCTGGCGTCGTGGCAGCGTGGTGTCGTCGTGGTTGCTCGACCTGACGGCTGACGCCCTGGCCAGTGATTCGAAGCTCGACGGTTTTTCTGGCTCCGTGGCTGACAGCGGTGAAGGTCAATGGACCATCGAAGCGGCGATGGAGCAAGCGGTTCCGGTGCCGGTACTGTCGAACTCGCTGTTCTCGCGCTACCGTTCCCGTGGCCAAGGCAGCTTTGGCGACAAAGTGCTTTCGGCCCAGCGCTTCGGCTTCGGCGGCCATGTGGAGACCCCGAAAAAATGACCCATCCGGTCCGCAGAAAATCCAGGCCTGAACCCGCTCCGGCGACCACACTGTTCCTGTTCGGTGCCCATGGTGATCTGGTCAAGCGCCTGCTGATGCCGGCGCTGTATAACCTGAGTCGTGACGGTTTACTGGGGGATGGACTGCGGATCATCGGCGTTGACCACAACGCCATCAGCGACGAAGGCTTCGCGAAAAAACTCGAAGATTTCATTCGCAATGAAGTGGCCACCAAGACCGGCAAGGGCGATCAAGCCCTTGATCCGGTGGTGTGGGCCAAACTTGCCAAAGGCATCAGCTACGTTCAGGGCGATTTCCTGGACGACAGCACCTATCAAGCGCTGGCGGCGAAAATCGCCGACAGCGGAACCGGCAATGCGGTGTTCTACCTGGCCACCGCGCCGCGTTTCTTCAGTGAAGTGGTGCGCCGCCTGGGCAGCGCCGGTTTGCTGGAAGAAACCCCGGAAGCGTTCAGAAGGGTGGTGGTCGAAAAACCGTTCGGCTCCGATTTGCATACGGCTGAAGCCTTGAACGCTTGCCTGCTCAAGGTGATGACGGAAAAACAGATCTACCGAATCGACCACTATCTGGGCAAGGAAACCGTGCAGAACATTCTGGTCAGCCGGTTTTCCAACAGCCTCTTCGAAGCGTTCTGGAATAACCACTACATCGACCACGTGCAGATCACCGCCTCCGAAACCGTCGGTGTGGAAACCCGTGGCAGTTTTTACGAACACACCGGCGCGTTGCGGGACATGGTGCCCAATCACCTGTTTCAGTTGCTGGCGATGGTGGCCATGGAGCCGCCAGCCGCTTTCGGTGCCGACGCGGTGCGCGGCGAGAAAGCCAAGGTGGTGGGTGCGATTCGTCCCTGGTCGGTCGAGGAGGCCAAGGCCAACTCAGTACGTGGGCAATACACGGCCGGTGAACTCGACGGCAAATCATTGCCGGGCTATCGCGAGGAAAACAACGTGGCGCCCGACAGCAATACCGAAACCTATGTAGCCCTCAAGGTCATGATCGATAACTGGCGCTGGGTCGGCGTGCCGTTTTACCTTCGTACGGGTAAACGTATGAGCGTGCGCGACACCGAGATCGTCATCTGTTTCAAACCGGCGCCGTATGCGCAGTTCCGCGACACCGAGGTCGATGAGCTGCAACCAACCTACCTGCGTATTCAGATCCAGCCGAACGAAGGCATGTGGTTCGACCTGCTGGCCAAGCGGCCGGGCCAGGCGCTGAAGATGGACAACATCGAGCTGGGGTTTGCCTATAAAGATTTCTTCGAGATGCAGCCGTCTACCGGTTACGAAACCTTGATCTACGATTGCCTCACCGGCGATCAGACCTTGTTCCAGCGTGCCGACAATATCGAGAATGGCTGGCGAGCGGTGCAGCCATTCCTTGATGCCTGGCAACAGGACGCCAGTGTGCAGAGCTATGCCGCCGGGGAGAACGGCCCACAGGCCGGTGACGAATTGCTGACCCGCGACGGACGCGTCTGGCATCGCCTCGGATAACACGTATCCCCCTGTTGGAGCGAGCCATTGTGGCGAGGGGGCTTGCCCCCGTTGGGCCACGAAGTGGCCCCAAAATCACACCGAACGCGAAGGTTATGCGCCTGCTGCGCAGGCGAGCGGGGGCAAGCCCCCTCGCCACAAAGTTGGACGCATGAGGGGCGGGGATTACAACCAGTAACTCACCGCATACCAGCCCAACGTACCCATCACCACGGTGTACGGCAGGGCCATCCACACCATCCGCCCGTACGACAGACGCACCAGCGGTGCAATCGCCGAAGTCAGCAAAAACAGAAACGCCGCCTGGCCATTGGGTGTCGCCACGCTCGGCAGGTTGGTACCGGTGTTGATGGCGATGGCCAATGTCTCGAAATGCTCGCGGGTCATCTCGCCCGCCAGGAACGCGCGTTTCACTTCAGTGATGTAGATGGTCGCCACGAACACATTATCGCTGATGGCCGACAGCAAACCGTTGGCAATAAACAGCATGCCCGGTTGCTGATCTGCCGGCAGTGCCAGTACCCACTGGATCAATGGCGTGAACAACTGCTGATCGTGGATCACCGCTACCACGGCAAAGAACACCACCAACAAGGCGGTGAACGGCATGGCGTCCTTGAACGCGGTGCCCAGGCGGTGCTCGTCGGTGATGCCGGTGAACGCGGTAATCAGCACAATCACCATCAAACCGATCAGGCCCACTTCCGCGAGGTGAAACGCCAGGCAGACAATCAGCAGCAGCGCCGCCAGACCTTGCACAATCAACGCTGCGCGCTGGCGAGTGGTGCGTTCGGCGTTGTCTTCGGCCGCATAGCTGCCCAGCACGCTGCGCACGTTGTCCGGCAGCAATGTGCCATAGCCGAACCAGCGAAGCTTCTCCAGCAGGACGCACGTCACCAGGCCTGCCACCAACACCGGCAGGGAAACCGGTGCGACCTTGGAAAAGAACTCCCCGAAGTGCCAGCCCATTTCATGGCCGATCAACAGGTTCTGGGGTTCGCCCACCAAAGTACACACGCCGCCCAGCGCGGTGCCCACGGCGCCATGCATCAGCAGGCTGCGCAGGAAAGCCCGGAACTGTTCGAGGTCACCATGATGCAGCGTGGGGAGTTGCTGATCGTCACTGTATTCGCTGTCCTGGCGTGGGTCGTTGCCGGAGGCGACCCGGTGATAGACCGAGTAAAACCCCACGCCTGCGCTGATGATCACGGCCGTCACGGTCAAGGCATCGAGAAACGCCGACAGGAATGCCGACAAGAAGCAGAACATCAGCGCCAGCAACGTCTTGGAGCGAACCCCGAGCAGCAGGCGCGAAAACAGATACAGCAGCAGGTCTTTCATGAAATAAATGCCGGCCACCATGAACATCAGCAGCAGGATCACCGGAAAGTTGTGCAGCAGTTCGTCATACAGGGCCTGGGGCGTTGTCATCTTCAGCAGCAAGGCTTCAATCAGCAACAGTCCGCCGGGCATCAACGGATAGCACTTGAGCGCCATGGCCAGGGTGAAAATGAACTCCAGTACCAGCAGCCATCCGGCCGCGACCGGGCCGACGGTCCACAGGACCAGGGCGTTGAGGATCAGGAAGCCGACAATGCAGGCCTTGTACCAGCGGGGTGAGTTCCCGAGAAAGTTGTGCGCGAACGCCTGGGCCATCGAACCGGACATCGGTTGCTCCTTGTTTAAGAAGCGCGCAAGTTGCCGCAAGCGAGACAGAAGATCAAGCGCAGGCGCAGTGGCTGTGTTTATCCCAGGAAGCGTGTGACGACGGCTTTATAGTTGCCATCGAGAGAATAGCCGGCCACCACGATGTTTCCATCGGCTTGCGCCGCGATCGCCGTGGCTGTGTCCAGGCTACGACCGAGGCGGGTGCGTGTCCAACCGTTGCCATCGCCAAAGTCTGCATCGAGCAAGCCGTCGGGCAGGTATCGAGCGAGGAGGAAATCGGCCTCTATGCCGGCAATCGTTGCGCCCGCGGTCAACACGGAGCCATCCGGTTGGGCCTGGGCGCATGTCCATTGGCAGCCGCTATGGCCGATTTCCAGGCGTTGGGGTTGGCCAGCGTTGCAATGGTTGTCAGGGCGACCGCTGCTGTGAACTTTAAACGTGAGGCAGTGCATCGGCTCGCGACTGCTGCCAAAGCAAAGGATGTCGCCGTTATCCTGCTGTACCACCTGACTGACTTGCGCGCTGTAGTCTTGCGCCTTGAAAGCCATAAAGCCATCCAGGGAAAAGCTTTCATCCAGACGACCGTCTGCGTGATAACGGGCCAGCAGGCCTTCGTGGGGAAAGTTGATTGAACCGCCGACCAGGATTCGTCCGTCGCGTTGCACCCGTAAACTGCTGAGCCAGGTATTCATCAGCAAGTGCCGGACAATGACGAAACCATGTCCATTGAATGAACTGTCCAGCGAGCCTTCGATGTCGAGTCGTATCAGCAGGCCGACGTGATCGGCCATTTCGAAGTGATGATTGGCCAACAGCAGGATTCGACCGTCTTCTTGCACGGCGACGTCACAAGTTTCTGCGCCAGGCACACCGGGAGGCAGCCAGGTATCGCGCATGCCCAGGGAAAGACCGCCCGGCAAACGCACAACGCGGCGCCCGTTATCACCGAATGGCTGTACCAGGCGCCCCTGTTGATCAATCAATGCCAGGGCCGGAAGCGTGCGATGGGCGTTTTCGTAGTGCAGGCCGGCCAGCAGGATGTTTCCGTCACGCAGTACATGAACCTTGGCGCCCATGGCTTCGTAGCCCGCCTCGAATTGCCCGATGACACTGCCTTGTATGCCGAACGAAAGGTCCGCCGAGCCATCCTTGAGCAACCGGGCAAGTCCGAAATGGCTGCCGTCCGACATTCCGACCTTCGCTGCTACCAGCAAACGGCCTTGCGCATCAATCGCGACCCCATGGGCCATGCTGCAAAGGCTACCGGCGAAATACACTTGGGTTTTGCCGTTGCCGGCAAAGGCTGGATCGAGTTGTCCTGCGTTCTGGAGTGGGGTGGGCAGGGCAAGAGCGGACTGGATTGACATGCACGCATCTCCTTGCGAGTCGTCCTGGCTCCGAAAGTTTGGAGGGGTCGGACTTTGTACGGAAAACATTCAATCCCTGAATGACGGGATGCACAACTGTCGGCACTAACAGGCGGAGGGTCGTAATGTGCCACAACAATGACTTTGCGAACCAATGGCAAGCCTGCAAAGAATGCCGGTTTACGAAAGTTCAATCAGATAAGTACAAACAGCTAAAAAATCAGCCAGTTAGCGAAAGGGGGCGCGGATTACTCTAGAGTAATCCGCAAAAAGGTTAGTGCGGCATTGACCAGGACTGCAGCGTGTAACCTTCTTCGCTTAATTCGGCGCGGGCCTGTTCCAGCAAGTGCTCCAGTTGCGCAGGGTCGGTATAGGCGCTGCTCGGGATCTGCTTGCGGCCGATGCTGGTGCTGGTGCGGTCGATAACGGTCAGCGTGAGTTCACCGTTACCGTCCTGTGGCGCCCAGGCCACGCACTTGAAAGGTTTAAATGCGCGGTCGGCAATCAAAAGAGCTTCGTTGATACGGAGCGGGGCGTTCATAGGGTCTTCTCTCTGTATGCCCAATCAAGTGATGTGCCGTCGGTTGGGCTGACCGTTCGGCTGGTTACTTGTACTGATGCCCGCAACAGGGGGTTGGGTCACACACAATCAAAAGAAATTTCAACTTTCTTTCATAACTCAAGATTGTGCTTGAGATTGAAAGCTTAGCGAAAGAAAAGGCGCGTTAGGGAACTCGGTGATTCTGTGTTTCTTATAACTACTTAAGTAATAGTCTTATAGTCAAACGGTACAAGGCTCCGTCAAATTCTTGCTAATGTTACAGCCAGGTCCGCCAAATGACTGTTTTTTATTAAATTTTCATAAATTTGGCGCCAAGGAACAGTCATGAATGACGTGCCAGCTTTACGACGTTTGTTGGTAGTGGACCCCTGCGACGACTGTCATCGCCTGTTACCGGGATTACGGTCAGTGGGGTGGGATGTTGACAGCTGTACGCTGGAAAACGCCGTCGACCGAACTTGCGACGTTGGATTGCTGCGTTTGCAACCCTTACACCTCGACCGGCCAGATGCCGTCAAAGAATTGATCAGTCGCAGTGGCACTGAGTGGATCGCCGTACTGAACCAGGAAGTCTTGCGACTGCAAAATGTCGGCGATTTTGTGTGCGAGTGGTTTTTCGATTTTCATACCTTGCCATTTGACGTCTCCCGGGTTCAGGTCACTTTGGGCCGGGCCTTTGGCATGGCGCGGCTGCGAGGGCAGGGTACGGTTCATATTGATCAGCCCGAGCACGAGCTGCTGGGTGACAGCAAACCGATCCGTGAACTGCGCAAGCTGCTGAGCAAACTGGCGCCCACCGAGTCTCCGGTGTTGATTCGGGGTGAAAGCGGCACCGGTAAAGAGCTCGTGGCGAGGACGTTGCACCGCCAGTCCCAGCGCCGCGACAAACCGTTTGTCGCGATCAACTGCGGTGCGATCCCCGAACACCTGATTCAGTCCGAACTGTTTGGCCATGAAAAAGGCGCTTTTACTGGCGCGCACCAGCGCAAGATCGGACGGATCGAAGCCGCACATGGCGGAACGCTGTTTCTTGATGAGATCGGTGACCTGCCGCTGGAGCTGCAAGCCAACCTGCTGCGCTTCCTCCAGGAAAAACACATCGAGCGGGTGGGCGGCAGTCAGCCGATTCCTGTGGATGTGCGAGTGCTGGCCGCGACCCATGTTGATCTGGAGGCCGCGATCGAGAAGAAACGCTTTCGTGAAGATCTTTATTATCGCTTGAACGTGTTGCAGGTCGTGACCGCGCCCCTGCGTGAACGCAATGGCGATCTGCTGATGCTGGCCAACCATTTTTCCCATTTTTACAGCCATGAAACCGGGCGCCGCCCGCGCAGCTTCAGTGAAGACGCGTTGCTTGCCATGAGCAAGCAGGACTGGCCAGGCAATGTTCGCGAGTTGGCCAACCGGGTGCGTCGCGGGTTGGTACTGGCTGAAGGCCGGCAGATCGAAGCGCGAGACCTGGGCTTGATCAGTCATCAGGCAGTCGCCACGCCGATTGCCACGCTGGAAGACTATAAACACCGGGCAGAGCGCCAGGCCTTGTGCGACGTACTTAACCGTCACAGCGATAATTTGAGCATCGCCGCCAGGGTACTCGGGATATCCAGACCTACCTTTTACCGGTTGTTGCACAAGCACCAGATACGTTGAGCCATCTTGCTGACATCAGCATAAAAAACCCGCCAAACAGGCGTAATGCTGTTCACTTAAGCATTTGAGCTCGCGCAGGGCTTCCTAGAAAATCCGATGCCAGACCTCTGGCATCGGATTTTTTATGTCTGTTCAACAAGACCTGCTCGACCTCGGCGACCTTTTCAACT
>NZ_FYDY01000067.1:0-1448 GCF_900187435.1 Pseudomonas sp. Irchel s3b5 | reverse complement strand
TGTAATTGGATGGACTCGCCCACGCCGAGGCGTCAATGCGCCACGGTGGCAGTCTAAGAAGCCAACGGCAGCGAGGGCGAGTCCATGAAAAAGAATACGACGCTTAAACAGTCCCTGTCTTCAACCGATGTGTCGGCCTGTACGACAGTGGCGGTCGATCTTGCCAAGCAGGTCTTTCAGGTCGCAGGCGAAGACGCTCTGGGCCAGGTGCTTTATGAAGAACGCCTCAAATCGCGTGAAGCTTTCCACGCCTTCTTGCGCAAGCTGCCGCCCAACATTGTTGTGCTGATGGAAACCGGGCCAGGTGCTCAAGCCTGGGCACGACAGCTACAGGCTCAGGGCAATCTGGCGCGAATTCTGCCGGCCCAGCTTGTAGCCAAGCACCGCACCGGCGCGAAAAATGATCGCAACGATGTGTTGGCCATTTTGCGTGCGAACCGGGACCAAAAAATTATCGCGGTACCGATCAAAAGTGCCGCCGCACTGGCAATGCAGGCATTGCACCGTGCCCGACAAGGTTATGTACGTCGGCGCACCGCCACCAGTAATCAGATGCGTGGGCTACTGATGGAACATGGCGTTGCCTTGGCGCAAGGTGATGTTGCTATCAGTCAAACCCTGCCTCGGGTGCTGGAAGATGCCACCCAACCGCTGCCGGACATGTTGCGAGAACTGATCGACGAGTTGCTGGGTGAATGGCATCAGTTAGGCGAGCGGATAAACGTGTTGACCGGTCGCCTGGAGGCAGCTGCGAAGGAGGATGAAACAGCCAGGCGGCTGATGACCGTACGCGGCGTCGGACCGATCATCGCCACGGCGATACTGGCCAAACAGACCGAGCCGGAGCGCTTCGCCGATGCACGTCGCTTCGCTGCCTACTTTGGCCTGGTGCCTGATCAGAACAGCAGTGGGTCGAAGGTTCGCCTGGGGCGGATGTGCAAACGAGGCGATGGCTACGTGCGCAGCCTGATGGTGCAGGGGGCTCACGCGGTATTGAGGCAGCTGCGCCCAGATTCGGAACAGCCCGACGATCGTCGCTTGCAACGCTGGCAGAGTCGTCTGGGACGCAAGGAAGCGGCGGTACGGCTGGCCAATCGCAACCTGCGAATCATCTGGGTACTGCTACAGAATGACCAGACTTATCGCCGCCAACCGGCCGATGGCCGGCCGGCGGCGACAAGTTGTTGATCGACAGCGTTCTGCCACCGGGGCGCAAGTGCGCTCCAACCCCTGCTAGAAAACATTGACCCCAGGTCAGACCGTCGCGGATTGATGCCTGCGCTCCTACCGGCCTTCGAGGCCTGAATGTAATCGGCATACCGTGAGCTCAACCAATGTTGGCCAGAAGCCAAAGATGGCTTCCTCGAATAGGCCTTATACATAGATGCAACCGGGTAGCAGTGTTTAAAAAGCAGGTAGACAGTGGGGGCGAGTCCATACATAGGAGC
>NZ_FYDY01000029.1:0-61448 GCF_900187435.1 Pseudomonas sp. Irchel s3b5 | reverse complement strand
CACTTGAATGGCTGCCACAGGTAATCTCAGTTGAAGATTACGAAGCCTTGATCCCTTGGAACTGCTCACTTACATCGCCTCGCTAAGCGCGCCTATTTTGAATGGGTGGGGTTCATGGAGCGCTTACGTTTAACAGTCCGGACAGTTGGAGTCCGTTTGGGGAGGGAGGGTTGAATGCGTATGGGTATTGTGAGGGGGATCCTGTTAACTACTTGGATCCCACCGGACACGCCGGTGGCTGGGGGTTGCTTGCAAAAAACCTCACTACAGCCATCAAGCGCACAAAAATCGAAAGCCAATTTAGTTCCCTTCCAGTTTCGAGGCGTCGTTCAGTCACTTATTTACCCCGCCAGGAACAAGCTCTTGATGCTTCCGTTTCCAAAAAAGCATCATTTATTGGATATCATGGTTCGACAAAAGAGAACGCTGCCAGTTTAATCGCAGGAATTGACGCCAAGCATATGGATAGTGTGGGCGGTCTAAGCGGTGGAAAGGGGTTCTACGTAGCCCCCACCAAACAAACTGCCATCGACTTCTCAGAAGTAGCAGCAAGCTATACAGCAAATGGCACACCTCAAGTATTCGCGGTGCACGTTAATAACTTCACCTCTATGCGGCCAGGGCACCATTACCGTTTTAGAACTATGGGAGAAGGTGGGTTAACACATCGCAAACTCAATGAAATGGAAATTATTATGAGTGAGATATCCTACAAATCCATATCAATAAGAATGCTTGAAAAACAGAGAAAACCGATACTGCCGAGAGCTTCCGAAGCTCCATTTTGACTCATTCGATAACAAAATAAAAAGGGCGACATGGATGTAGCCCTTTTTAGTTTAACTACGCCGCACTAAACAACTTATGCGGATCAATCACAAACTTCTTCGGCACACCCGCATCGAACTCGCCATAACCTTCCGGCGCCTGATCCAGGCTGATCACCTGCACACCCACCACTTCAGCAATGTTGATGCGGTCCCACATGATCGCCTGCATCAACTGGCGGTTGTACTTCATGACCGGGGTCTGGCCGGTGTGGAAGCTGTGGGATTTGGCCCAGCCGAGGCCGAAGCGGATGCTCAGGCTGCCCATTTTCGCGGCAGCGTCGACGGCGCCCGGGTCTTCGGTGACGTAGAGGCCGGGGATGCCGATCTTGCCAGCGACACGTACTACGCCCATCAGCGAGTTGAGCACGGTGGCCGGGGCTTCGTGTTTGACGCCGTCGTGGCCGTGGCCGCGGGCTTCGAAGCCTACGGCGTCGACGGCGCAATCCACTTCCGGTTCACCGAGCAGCGCGGCGATTTGTTCGTGCAGCGGGGTATCGAGGGACAGGTCAGCGATTTCAAAACCCTGGGCCTTGGCGTGAGCCAGGCGCACGGTGTTGACGTCGCCGATGATCACCACCGCCGCGCCGAGCAAACGAGCTGAAGCGGCGGCTGCGAGACCAACCGGACCGGCGCCGGCGATGTACACGGTGCTGCCCGGGCCAACGCCTGCGGTCACAGCGCCGTGGTAACCGGTCGGCAGGATGTCGGAGAGGCAGGTCAGGTCGCGGATTTTCTCCATGGCCCGGTCGCGGTCCGGGAGTTTCAGCAGGTTGAAGTCGGCGTAGGGCACCAAGGCGTATTCGGCCTGGCCACCGGTCCAGTCGCCCATGTCGACATAACCGTAAGCACCGCCAGGACGCGCCGGGTTGACACTCAGGCAGACGCCGGTGTGCATTTCCTTGCAGGAACGGCAGCGCCCACAAGCCACGTTGAACGGTACGGATACCAGGTCGCCGATTTTCAGATTTTCGACGTCGCTGCCCTTCTCGATCACTTCGCCGGTGATCTCGTGGCCCAGCACCAGGCCGGTTTGCGCCGTGGTACGGCCGCGCACCATGTGCTGGTCGGAGCCACAGATATTGGTGGAAACCACACGCAGGATGACACCGTGTTCAATCTTCCTGCCGCGCGGGTCCTGCATTTTCGGATAGTCGATTTTCTGTACTTCGACCTTGCCAGCGCCGAGATACACCACACCACGATTGCCAGACATGCTTTCACCTCGCTGTTGTTTTTATGGAACCGCGTTGCCCAGGCAGGCAGCGCGTTGAGTGCTCGGGTATAGATGCTGTTTCTTGTGTTGCTTTTAAGGACCTCATCGCTGGCAAGCCAGCTCCTACATTGATTCGGAGCGAACCCACTATTTGTGAACGA
The DNA here is from genome assembly GCF_900187435.1 of Pseudomonas sp. Irchel s3b5. Taxonomy (NCBI): domain Bacteria; kingdom Pseudomonadati; phylum Pseudomonadota; class Gammaproteobacteria; order Pseudomonadales; family Pseudomonadaceae; genus Pseudomonas; species Pseudomonas sp. Irchel s3b5. The sequence goes on along the minus strand of NZ_FYDY01000029.1, from coordinate 59,244 downwards.
CACAAACCCCTGTAGGAGCTGGCTTGCCAGCGATAGCGATCTAAAGAACGACCGTTCTATTCGCGTTGAGGAAAACCCTTCTTTCGATGTGATAGCCAACGGCTCTCGCCAGGGTCAGCCCTTCGATATCCCGCCCCTTGGCAATCAGATCCTCGGGGTAATGGCTGTGATCCACCGCCTCGACGCCTTGGGCAATGATCGGCCCTTCGTCGAGATCGTTATTGATGTAATGCGCGGTAGCACCCACCAGTTTCACGCCCTTGTTGTAGGCCTGGTGATACGGCTTGGCGCCTTTGAAACCGGGCAGCAGGGAGTGGTGAATGTTGATCGCCTTACCATCGAGCTTGCGGCACAGCTCCGGCGACAAGACCTGCATGTAGCGCGCAAGGATCACCAGTTCAGCGCCGGACTCTTCGATCACCTGCCACACCTGGCGCTCTTGCGACGGCTTGTCGTTCGGGTCCAGCGGGAAGTGGTAGTACGGAATCTGGTGCCAGTCGGCCAGCGGCTTGAGGTCCGGGTGGTTGGAGACCACGGCAGCCACGTCCATCGACAATTGGCCGATGCGCTGGCGATAGAGCAAGTCGTTGAGGCAGTGATCGGCCTTGGAGACCATGATCACCACTTTCGGCCGGTAGTTCGGCGCGGTCAGTTCGAAGATCATGCCGAAGGCTTCACCGCGCTCGGCTAGGCCCGCGCGGAAGGACTGCTCGTCGAAACCGTCAGGCTGGCGGAATTCCACACGAATGAAGAAACGGCCCGAGAGCCGGTCATCGAAGGAATGGTGTTCGGTGACGTAGCAGCCCTGCTCGAACAGAAAGCGGGTCACCGCGTCCACCGTGCCGAGCACGCTGGGGCAGTCGGCGGTCAGGATCCATGTGTCTGGGGCGCGGCTCATAGTGCGGTGACTCCTGTTCGTTGAATGGCAACCGCTGCGCGGTTGATCGCTGGCAAGCCAGCTCCTACAGGGGTTCACGTCGCTCTCAAGACCGACATCAATCCTGTAGGAGCCGGCTTGCCGGCGATAAATCTCAAGCCTGAACGCTCAGCCCGTACTCGGCAGAAGCATCCTGCAACCACAGCCACCAGTAATCCGAGAAGCTGCGGCGGATCAGCAGTTCCCAGGTGTCTTCGGCGGTGTGACGGATCATCAGTTGCGACTTGGCGAACACCGTGCCGACGGCTTTGCCCACCGGAAAGTTGTTCGGGTGCACGTCATAGCTGGTGGACTTCATCAATACCTGGCGCACGTTAGGGCCGCTCAGTTCGAGGAGTTGCTGGCCGCCGCTGACGTTGACGATTGCAATGTGCAGATCACCCAGCGCTGCGCGCAGTTTTTGCTCGGCGGCCAGTTCTTCACCGGTCGGCACGATCAGCAGCCACTCATCCGGTCCCATCCATTGCAGGCTGGTTTCGCCTTTGACGATGACGCTCAGTGCACCCGGCAGTTCGATGCCCAGGGCCTTGAGCACGCCAGCGGCGAATGCGGCATCGTGACCATCGCCACGAAGGGTCAGGTGGCCGAGGAGTTTCTTCTCGCGCACGACGACACCGGCGCTCTTGCGACCCTTGCCCACCAGGCTGGCGAGGTCGGCGTGATGCAACGACGACTCGGCCTTGGCCCCGGTGGTTGGGCGTTGTTGGTAAACATTGGCTGCGGTCATAAAGCACCTTTCCTGAATTCTGTTGATGGTGCGGTTGCCTCCTGTAGGAGCCGGCTTGCTGGCGATCCAAACGACGCGGTGTATCAGATGCACCGCGTTATCGTTCATCGCCAGCAAGCCGGCTCCTACGGACATCCGGCAATCACACGTTCTGGCGTTCGCCCTTCGGATCGAAGAACACCGAAGACACGATTTCCGCCTCGATCACGCTGCCGTCGGCCAGCGGTGCGAACACGCGCTCGCCCATCCGCTGCAACCCGCCCTTGACCACGCCCATGGCAAACGAATAGCCCAGGGAGTTGTGCAGGTAACTGGAAGTCACGTGACCGACCATGGTCATCGGGATGGCTTGCTTGGTGTTGAACACCAGTTGCGCACCTTCCGGCAGCCACTTGTTCGGATCGATCGGCTTCAGGCCCACCAGTTGCTTGCGCTGATCACGCACGCAGTCTTCACGGTTCATGCCGCGCCAGCCGATCCACGAGAACGGTTTGGTGCGACCGACGCACCAGCCCATGTTCAAGTCGTCCGGGGTCATCGAGCTGTCAGTGTCCTGACCGACGATGATGAAGCCCTTCTCGGCCCGCAGCACGTGCATGGTTTCGGTGCCATATGGCGCCAGGTTGTACTTCTTGCCAGCATCAACAATTTTCTCCAATACACCCATCGCATAGTCGGCTTGCACGTTGACTTCGTACGACAGCTCACCGGTAAACGAAATCCGGAATACCCGCGCCGGCACACCACCCACCAGACCTTCTTTCCAGGTCATGAACGGGAAAGCTTCGCTGCTCAGGTCGATGTCCGTGACTTCAGCGAGCAGCTTGCGGCTGTTCGGCCCGGACAGGGTCATGGTCGCCCAGTGGTCGGTGACGGAGGTGAAGTACACCTTCATTTCCGGCCATTCGGTCTGGTGGTACAGCTCCAGCCACTGAAGTACGCGAGCCGCGCCGCCGGTGGTGGTGGTCATGACGAAATGGTTGTCCGCCAGGCAAGCCGTCACACCGTCGTCGAAGACCATGCCGTCTTCTTTGCACATCAGGCCGTAACGCGCCTTGCCCACATCGAGCTTGGTCCAGGCGTTGGTGTAGACGCGGTTGAGGAACTCGCGCGCATCCGGGCCCTGGATGTCGATCTTTCCCAGGGTCGAAGCATCGAGCAGGCCGACGCTGTCGCGCACGGCTTTGCATTCGCGCTTGACCGCGGCGTGCAGGTCTTCACCGGATTTCGGGAAGTACCAAGGACGTTTCCACTGGCCGACGTCTTCAAACTCGGCGCCGTTTTTCAGGTGCCATTGATGCAGTGCGGTGTAACGCACCGGCTCGAAGATGTGCCCACAGTGACGACCGGCCACGGCGCCGAACGTCACCGGCGTGTAGTTCGGGCGGAACATGGTGGTGCCCATCTGCGGGATGGTCACGTTCAGCGAGCGGGCAGCGATGGCCAGGCCGTTGACGTTGCCGAGCTTGCCCTGATCGGTGCCGAAGCCCAGCGCGGTGTAGCGCTTGACGTGCTCGACCGACTCGAAGCCTTCGCGGGTCGCCAGTTCGATGGCGGCAGCGGTGACGTCGTTTTGCAGGTCGACGAATTGCTTCGGTGCCCGTGCGGTGTTCTTTTCGTGTGGCACCTGGAACAGCGCCAGCGTCGGCTCTTCAAGACGGCTCAGGGCTTTCGGCAACACGCCTTCAACCGATTGGAAGCCGGCTTCGGCAGCAGCGCGACCGCCGCCTTCAAAACCATCGGCCAGCGAATCGCCAAGGCCGTAAACGCCGTTGATGCCACCGACACACACGCGTTTCTGCGGCGCTTCACCCGGTACGAAACCGAGGATGTCTTCGCGCCAGATCGGCTTGCCGCCCAAGTGCGAAGCCAGGTGAACCACCGGGCTATAACCGCCGGAGCTGGCAACCACGTCGCAGTCGAGCCATTCGCCCGGGCTGGTGACTTTATGTCCCTTCACATCGATGGCGGCAACGCGGGCAGCGGTCACGTGCTTGCTGCCACGGGCCTCGATCACGGCGCTGCCGGTGAGGATGCGGATGCCTTTGGCGCGAGCCTCTTCCACCAGCGCACCACGCGGGTTGCTGCGGGCGTCGGCGATGGCCACCACTTGCAGGCTGGCATCGAGCCAATCCAGCGCCACGCGGTAGGCGTGGTCGTTGTTGGTCGACAGCACCAGTTTCTTGCCCGGTGCCACGCCGTAACGGCGCACGTAAGTCGAGATGGCGCCGGCGAGCATGTTGCCCGGTACGTCGTTGTTGCCGTAGACCAATGGACGCTCGTGAGCGCCGGTCGCCAGCACCACGCGAGTGGCACGGACCCGGTGAATGCGCTGACGCACCTGGCCAATCGGTGCGCGGTCACCGAGGTGGTCGGTCAGGCGCTCGTGAATGGTCAGGAAGTTGTGGTCGTGGTAGCCGTTGACCGTGGCGCGCGGCAACAGCAGCACGTCCGGGGTGTTCTTCAGTTCGTCGATGACACCGGCCACCCACTCCATCGCAGGCTTGCCGTCGAGGCTTTCGCGGGAGTCGAGCAGGCTGCCGCCGAACTCTTCCTGTTCGTCAGCCAGGATCACACGGGCACCGCTGCGTGCAGCCGCCAAAGCAGCGGCCAGACCCGCCGGGCCACCACCAACGATCAGCACGTCGCAGTGCTGGTTCATGTAGTCGTAGGTGTCCGGATCGTTCTCGGTCGGCGAGCGGCCCAGGCCAGCAGCCTTGCGGATGTACTTCTCGTAGGTCATCCAGAACGATTGCGGGTACATGAAGGTTTTGTAGTAGAAACCCGGTGGCATCAGCTTGCCGCCGACCTTGCCGAGAATCCCCATCATGTCGTTGTTCACGCTCGGCCAGCCGTTGGTGCTGGTGGCGACCAGGCCCTGATACAGCGCCTGTTGCGTGGCGCGCACGTTCGGGATCTGCGTGGCTTCGGTGGCGCCGATCTGCAGCACCGCGTTCGGCTCTTCAGCGCCGGCTGCGAAGATGCCGCGGGGACGGGAATACTTGAAGCTGCGACCGATGATGTCGACACCGTTGGCGATCAGAGCAGCGGCCAGCGAGTCGCCTTCAAAGCCTTTGTAGCTCTGGCCGTTGAAGGTGAACGTCAGGACTTTGTTGCGGTCGATCCGTCCGCCGTTGGACAGGCGATTGATCTGGCTCATACCTTCTCTCCCAGAGCCGTGCTGGCCGCTTTCGGGCTATCGGTCTTGTCGGTGAATTGTGGCTTGGTGCCGATCTTGTAGGTTTCGAGAATCTCGTAGGTCACGGTGTCGCGGGTGACGTTGAAGTACTGGCGGCAACCGGCGACGTGATCCCACAGCTCGTGGTGCAGACCGCACGGGTTATCGCGGAAAAACATGTAGTCGCCCCACTCCTCGTCGGTGCAGGTATTCGGGTCCATTGGACGCGGGATGTGCGCCTGGCCGGATGCGTGGAATTCCTCTTCGGAGCGCAGTTCGCCGCAGTGAGGACAGAAGATATGCAACATAGGAAATTTCTCCTGTTAGTGGGCGACGGCCGCAGCGCCGTGTTCATCGATCAACGCACCGTTGTGGAAACGGTCGATGGAGAAAGGTGCGGCCAATGGGTGCATTTCACCCTTGGCCAGGCTCGCGGCAAATACGTTGCCCGAGCCAGGCGTGGCCTTGAAGCCACCGGTGCCCCAACCGCAGTTGAAGAACATGTTCGGAACCGGGGTTTTCGAAATGATCGGGCAGGCATCCGGCGTGGTGTCGACGATGCCGCCCCACTGACGGTTCATGCGTACGCGGGACAGCACCGGGAACATCTCGACGATGGCCTGGATGGTGTGCTCAATCACCGGGTACGAACCACGCTGGCCGTAGCCGTTGTAGCCGTCGATACCGGCGCCGATCACCAGGTCGCCCTTGTCGGACTGGCTGATGTAGCCGTGCACCGCGTTGGACATGATCACGCTGTCGATAATCGGCTTGATCGGCTCGGACACCAGCGCTTGCAGCGGATGGGATTCGATCGGCAGGCGGAAACCGGCGAGCTTGGCCATGTGCCCGGAGTTACCGGCAGTCACGACGCCGACGCGCTTGGCGCCGATGAAGCCCTTGTTGGTTTCAACGCCGATGCACACGCCGTTTTCCTTGCGGAAGCCGATCACTTCGGTCTGCTGGATCAGGTCCACGCCGAGGGCGTCGGCGGCACGGGCAAAGCCCCACGCCACGGCATCGTGACGAGCCACGCCGCCGCGACGCTGGACGGTCGCGCCCATCACCGGGTAGCGAGTGTTTTTCGAGCAGTCGAGGTACGGAATCTCGTCGGCCACCTGCTTGGCATCGAGCAGTTCGCCATCCACGCCGTTGAGGCGGTTGGCGCTGACCCGACGCTCGGAATCACGGATGTCCTGCAGGGTGTGGCACAGGTTGTAGACGCCGCGCTGGGAGAACATCACGTTGTAGTTCAGGTCCTGGGACAGGCCTTCCCACAGTTTCATCGCGTGTTCGTACAAGTGCGCCGACTCGTCCCAAAGGTAGTTGGAGCGAACGATGGTGGTGTTGCGTGCGGTGTTGCCGCCGCCCAGCCAGCCTTTCTCGACCACGGCCACGTTGGTGATGCCGTGCTCCTTGGCCAGGTAGTAAGCCGTGGCGAGACCATGTCCGCCACCGCCAACGATGACCACGTCGTAGACCTTTTTCGGGGTCGGCGTGCGCCACATGCGCTGCCAGTTTTCATGGTGGCTGAGGGAGTGTTTGAAGAGGCCGAAACCTGAGTAGCGTTGCATAGTCATTTACTCCAAAACCGCGCTCAGCGATAAACCGGAAAGTCCGCGCACAGTGCCGACACTTGCTGGGCAACATTGGCCTCGACATCGGCATCGCCGAGGTTGTCGAGGATGTCGCAGATCCAGCCGGCCAGTTCCACGCACTGGGCCACCTTGAAGCCGCGGGTGGTCACCGCCGGGGTGCCGATGCGCAGGCCGGAGGTCACGAACGGCGACTGTGGATCGTTCGGGACAGCGTTCTTGTTCACAGTGATGTGGGCGCGACCGAGTGCTGCGTCCGCCTCTTTGCCGGTCAGGCCCTGACGGATCAGGCTGACCAGGAACAGGTGGTTGTCGGTGCCGCCGGACACTACATCGTAGCCGCGTTTGATAAACACGCCGGCCATGGCCTGGGCGTTGTCGATCACTTGTTGTTGGTAGGTCTTGAAGCCAGGCTCCAGCGCTTCCTTGAAGCACACCGCTTTACCGGCGATGACATGCATCAGCGGGCCACCCTGGGCGCCCGGGAAAACTGCGGCGTTGAGTTTCTTCTCGATCTCTTCGTTGGACTTGCACAGGATCAGGCCGCCCCGTGGACCGCGCAGGGTCTTGTGGGTGGTGGTGGTGACCACATCGGCGTAAGGCAGCGGGTTCGGGTACAGACCGGCGGCAACCAGACCGGCCACGTGGGCCATGTCGACGAACAGCAGCGCACCCACCTTGTCGGCGATCTGGCGGAAACGCGGGAAGTCGAGAGTCTTGGAATAAGCCGAGAAACCGGCAACGATCATCTTCGGCTTGCACTCGACGGCCAGGCGCTCAACTTCGTCGTAATCGATGAGGCCGGTCTTGGTGTCGATGCCGTACTGCACGGCGTTGTACAACTTGCCCGAGGACGACACTTTGGCGCCGTGGGTCAGGTGACCACCGTGGGCCAGGCTCATGCCCAGAATGGTGTCGCCAGCTTGCAGCAATGCCAGGTACACGGCGCTGTTGGCCGAAGAACCGGAGTGCGGCTGGACGTTGGCGTAATCGGCGCCGAACAGTTGCTTGGCGCGTTCGATGGCCAGCGCCTCGACTTTGTCGACGTGCTCGCAGCCACCGTAGTAGCGCTTGCCCGGATAGCCTTCGGCGTACTTGTTGGTCAGGCCGCTGCCCTGCGCTTGCATGACGCGCTTGCTGGTGTAGTTCTCTGACGCGATCAGCTCGATGTGATCTTCCTGACGTTGCTCCTCGGCATTCATCGCCGCCAGCAGTGCATCGTCGTAACCCTGGATCTGGTCTTGCTTGCTGAACATCGCGTCTCTCCCAGCGGCATCAGTGCGCCATTCGTCTCGGTAAGGCACCGGCGTTTCGGCAGTGCCCTTTGATAGCGATGGTATGACTGGCTTGGAGAGATCAAATGCCTACGGGCGCCACGCAAAGGTGCGTTTACGACATGGCAAGAAATGGCTGGCCGAACACAACTATCAATTCAACGCAGATCCCTTGTAGGAGCTGGCTTGCCAGCGATGGGGCAGCACATCCGGCATTGATATCGGCAGGCCCGCCACAATCGCTGGCAAGCCAGCTCCTACAGGGTTATGCGATGGCCTGACGCAGTGCCAGCAACAGCAGGAAATGCACGGGATACAACGCATACGCCCAGCGCCGCATCGGCGGTGCTTTTACGTTCTTCGCATGTCGCAACAAGAACAGCCCCAGCCATGGCGCAATCAGACACGTGGCGACCGCCGCCATCGCCACGCCATTGCCCAGTCGAACGGAGAAATACAGCACCTGCCATTGATTGCACGCCAGGCAGATTAGCCCCGCCATCAGCGCGAAGTACCAGGGACGGTGGATCACCCACAACAACACCAGCGGCAACAAAACACCGAAGAAACCAAACATCACCCGCTGGGAAAAGAGCGCTGCCAAAAGCAAGGCGCCGACCGCCAACAGACGCGATTGCAGGGTCGGTTGCTGCCAGCCCCGCGCCACCAGCAGGCCAAGGGTTAGCGTCGGCAGCACATTGAACGTGTCCGGATTGGGAATAAACATCCGGTAAGGAATTTCACTCACCGCACTGAACAGCAACAGCCAACCCAGATAGCGCCATTGCCCGCCGTTCACCACCGCAGGCTTGCGCGCCAGATTGGCTGCCATCGCCAGGCAAAACCACGGAAACGCCAGACGCCCCGGCACATACAACAGATCGATGCTAAAGCCGACATATCGCAGGTGATCGAGCACCATGCACAACAGCGCCAGCCACTTGAGCAGATCCAGTGCCCCGTCGCGCTGCTTTAAGTGCATAGTCGCGTGCATAATCGCCCTTCGATTGTGTATTTTCCCGACAGCAACATCCCGTGTGCGCTCCTGACGATCTTGGGTAAAGTGCGCACCCTCATTGACCACGGAACGCTTCACCATAGGCGTTCCGACTACGGAAGCAGGCCATGACCGATAAGAGCCAACAATTCGCCAGCGACAACTATTCCGGCATCTGCCCTGAAGCCTGGGCGGCCATGGAACAGGCCAACCATGGCCATCAACGCGCTTACGGCGACGACGAGTGGACCGCCCGCGCCTCCGACGATTTCCGCAAACTGTTCGAAACCGACTGCGAAGTGTTCTTCGCCTTCAACGGCACCGCCGCCAACTCGCTGGCCCTGTCTTCGCTGTGCCAGAGTTACCACAGCGTGATCTGCTCGGAAACCGCCCACGTCGAAACCGACGAATGCGGCGCCCCGGAATTCTTTTCCAACGGCTCCAAACTGCTGATCGCCCGCACTGAAAACGGCAAGCTGACCCCGGAGTCGATCCGCGAGGTCGCGCTCAAGCGCCAGGACATCCACTACCCGAAACCCCGCGTCGTGACCCTGACCCAGGCCACCGAAGTCGGTAGCGTCTACACCCCGGACGAAATCCGCGCCATCAGCGTCACCTGCAAAGAGCTGGGCCTGAACCTGCACATGGACGGCGCACGCTTCTCCAACGCCTGCGCATTCCTCGGCTGCTCGCCGGCTGACCTGACCTGGAAGGCCGGTGTCGACGTGTTGTGCTTCGGCGGGACGAAAAACGGCATGGCGGTGGGCGAGGCGATTCTGTTCTTCAACCACAAGCTGGCGGAAGACTTTGACTATCGCTGCAAACAGGCCGGGCAACTGGCTTCGAAGATGCGCTTCCTGTCGGCGCCGTGGGTCGGGATTCTGGAAAACGACGCCTGGCTCAAATACGCCAACCACGCCAACCATTGCGCGCAACTGCTGGCCGAACTGGTCAGCGACATTCCCGGCGTAGAGCTGATGTTCCCGGTGCAGGCCAACGGCGTGTTCCTGCAACTGTCGGAACCGGCCATCGCCGCACTGACGGCCAAGGGCTGGCGTTTCTACACCTTCATCGGCAACGGCGGCGCACGCTTCATGTGCTCGTGGGATACCGAGGAAGAGCGGGTGCGGGAATTGGCCAAAGATATTCGTGAAGTGATGTCCGCCTGACACCCGTCTTTTGTAGGAGCTGGCTTGCCAGCGATGACGGCCGACCAGACACCGCGTCGCCTGGATCGCCAGCAAGCCGGCTCCTACAGAGGCAATGCGCGCTCATGGTCTACATTGTTTGTCGAGCCTCCCCGCTCACATAACAATAATCAGGAGCGTCAGCATGTCATTGCAAGGCAAAACCCTGTTCATCACCGGCGCCAGCCGTGGCATCGGCCGCGAGATTGCGCTACGAGCCGCACGCGATGGCGCCAACATCGTGATCGCTGCCAAAAGCGCCGAGCCCCACGCCAAGCTGCCGGGGACAATTTTCAGCGTGGCCCGGGAAGTCGAAGCCGCAGGCGGCAAGGCGCTGGCCTTGCAAGTGGACGTCCGTGAAGAAGACGCCGTGCGCGAAGCGCTGGCCCAGGCCAACGAACACTTTGGCGGCATCGACGCACTGATCAACAACGCCGGGGCGATCAAACTGACCGGTGTTCAACACCTCGAACTCAAGCGCTTTGACCTGATGCACCAGATCAACACCCGCGCGGTGCTGCTGTGCAGTCAGGCCGCCCTGCCGTACCTGAAGAAGTCCAACGGTCACATCCTCAACCTGTCCCCGCCGCTGAACCTCGCGACCAAATGGTTCGCCCAATACAGCCCCTACACCGTCACCAAATACGGCATGAGCATGCTGACGCTGGGCATGAGCGAGGAATTCAAGAACTACGGGATCAGCGTCAACTCCCTGTGGCCACAGACGATGATTGCCACCGCCGCCATCGAGTTTCAGCTGGGGTCGCGGGAGTCGTTCAAGCATGCGCGCACGCCGGCGATCATGGCGGATGCGGCCCACGTCATTCTGAGCAGCAGCGGACGCAGCCTGACCGGGCGGTTGCTGATCGATGAGGAGATTCTGCGGGAAAGCGGTGTGACCGAGTTCGACCACTACCGCTTCGCGCCGGACAGCAGCGACAAACTGATGACAGACTTGTTTGTCGACTAAACACCCTCCCCTGTAGGAGCGAGCCTGCTCGCGATGGACGTCAACGATAACGCTGGCAACCTGACAACCCGCGGCGTTCTCAGGTTCATCGCGAGCAGGCTCGCTCCCACAAGGGTTATTGCGTGACCGTCAGAACTCGATGCGCACATCCCCCTTCGGCACGCTGCAGCACGACAGGATGTACCCTTCGGCTTCGTCTTCCTCGGTGATCCCGCCGTTGTGCTCCATCTCTACCTCGCCGCCGAGCTTGAGCACCTTGCAGGTCCCGCAGATCCCCATGCCGCAAGCTTTCGGGATCAATAGACCGACCTTGGCCGCCGCCGCATGCACGGTCTCGCCCGGCACCACGCGAATGCTCTTGCCGGACGCGGTGAACTCCACCTGATGCAAATCAGCCGCATCGACTTCCGGCGCATCGGCCGCTTGTTCGGCTTGCTCCACTGCATCGGCACGAGCCTCCGGTGGTGTCGCACCGAAGGACTCCTCGTGGTAACGCTTCATGTCGTAGCCAGCGTTTTCCAGCAGGCGCTTGACCGCGTGCATGTACGGCGTCGGGCCGCAGCAGAACACTTCCCGCTCGAGGAAGTCCGGAACCATCAGTTCCAGCATCTTGTGGTTCAGGTAACCGCGATAACCGGCCCAAGGCTCGCCCAGGCCGTGCTTCTCGCAAATCAGGTGTAGGCTGAAGTTGTCGATCCGCGACGCCATGTGTTCCAGCTCGCGGTGATAGATGATGTCCTTCGGTGAGCGGGCGCTGTGGATAAACGTCATGTCGACGTTGGCGTTGGTGTCATAGAACCAGCGTGCCATGGACATGCACGGCGTGATCCCGACGCCGCCGCTGAGGTACAGCACTTTCGGGCTCGGGAAATCCATGGCATTGAACAGCCCGACCGGGCCGTGTACCGCCAGCTCCTGGCCTTCGTGCAGGGTATCGTGCAACCAGTTGGAAACCCGACCGCCGGGCACACGCTTGATGGTCACCGAAAAGCTGTAGGGTACCGACGGCGAGCTGGAAATGGTGTACGAGCGCATGATCGGCTCGCCTTCGATTTCCAGCTCCAGGGTGACGAATTGCCCCGGCTTGAAAAAGAACATGATCGGCTGGTCGGCCATGAAGCAGAAGGTGCGCACGTCCCAGGTTTCCTGGATGACTTTGACGCAACGGACGATGTGTCGACCATTGGCCCAGGTCTGGGTGGTTACCGGGTTCAGGAAGGTGTTGGACATGCTGATCTCCACGGCCGACTGTCGGCCTTCATGTTGGCGATTCTGCGTATAGCGCGAACCAGCCGTTTACCTATCTGCGACATTGACATGCTTATCGCGACCAGCCCCCAACGACCGGGGGTTGCGCGTCGGGAACAGATTGCATCATGTCGCCCATGGATAAGGTTCTGGCCTGCGCCGGCCCCACACTCGCTTCAACAGAGAACTGCTGTTTTTTGTCTTGCGTCGCACAACCGTAGCCACATTTCGCCGGCCACACAGAATGGCCATGAGGACTGAATCGATGGACGTCACTACTACCCTGAGCCTGGGCGATCCGCTGGAACCCGCACGCAAGGCCACCGCGCAGATGCTGCAAGAGCGCGAGCGCACGTTCTCGCTGCCGCAGCCGTTCTACTCTGACGAGCGCCTGTTTGATATCGACATGCAGGAAATCTTTCAGAAAGAGTGGTTGATCGCCGGCATGACCTGCGAAATCCCTACCAAGGGCAACTACCTGACCCTGCAGGTCGGCAAGAACCCGATCATCGTGATCCGTGGCGCCGAGGGTGTGGTGCATGCGTTCCATAACGTCTGCCGCCACCGTGGTTCGCGCCTGTGCACCAGCGAAAAGGGCAAGGTCGCCAAACTGGTCTGCCACTACCACCAGTGGACCTACGAACTCGACGGCCGCCTGCTGTTCGCCGGCACCGAAATGGGCGCCGACTTCGACATGAAGCAGTACGGCCTCAAACCGGTGAACGTGAAAACCGCCGGCGGCTACATCTTCATCAGCCTGGCGGAGAACCCGCCGGCCATCGATGACTTCCTGTCGACGCTCAGCCATTACATGGAACCGTACGACATGGAGAACACCAAGGTGGCGATCACCACCACCTTGATGGAAAAGGCCAACTGGAAACTGGTACTGGAAAACAACCGCGAGTGCTACCACTGCAACGCGTCGCACCCGGAACTGCTGAAAACCCTGCTGGAATGGGACGACGTCACCGATCCACGCGCCGACCAGGCCTTCAAGGACCACGTCGCCGCCTCCGCCGCGGCCTGGGACGCCGAGAAGATCCCATACGCCCACGCGAGCTTCGGCCTGCGTAACCGCATCGTGCGCATGCCGCTGCTCAAGGGCACCGTGTCGATGACCCTGGACGGCAAGCAGGGCTGCGCCAAACTCATGGGCCGCATCAAGAACCCGGACCTGGGCTCGATGCGCATCCTGCACCTGCCGCACTCCTGGAACCACTGCATGGGCGACCACATCATCGTGTTCACCGTGTGGCCGATCAGGGCCCAGGAAACCATGGTCACCACCAAGTGGATCGTGCACAAGGACGCGGTCGAGGGCGTGGATTATGACGTGGACCGCATGCGCCAGGTCTGGGACGCCACCAACGACCAGGACCGTCGCCTGGCCGAAGAGAACCAGCGCGGGATCAACTCCACCGCCTACCAGCCGGGGCCTTACTCCAAGACTTATGAGTTCGGTGTGGTGAACTTTGTGGACTGGTACAGCGAACGCCTGCTGAGCAACCTGGGGGCCGAGCCTGCGCCGTATCTCAAAGGTGTGCCCGTCCAAGGCTGATTCCACTGCCCCCTGTAGGAGCGAGCCTGCTCGCGATGGACCTGAGAACGCCGCGGGGTGTCAGGTTGCCAGCGTTATCGTTGACGTCCATCGCGAGCAAGCTTGCTCCTACAGGCGTTTAGAACTGTACGAAATATGATCTATTCCCTTCCGCGCTATACGGCCCGCGCCTCTCAGCCTTCCGCAAACAAGTTATCCACACCTCCACCCACAGCAAATGGGGACAAGTGTGGACACTCTGAAAACTTTCTCCACAAAAACCAAAGAAAATCCGTGACTTATTCAGAACCAGGGTTTTCAGTGGCGACTGATCATATTTTGAACAACTCTTTGCAGGCCACGTAAACCGTGGCCTGTGGCGTATGGCAAACACCTTATCCACAGAAAGGCCAACAGACTTTGGGGGCAACTTACTCGATGCTGTGGAAAACCGCTGAAAGCCGCGGTTTTTCGGCTTCCGGGCGTTGATTGACGATTCAAAATGAGGTTTCGATCATTTATTGATCAAACGCTTGAACGCCGCGTTTTACAAGGGCTTCAGCGTTAAGCAAACATCTTATCCACAGAAGCGCCAACAGAGATTGGGGGCAAGTCTGCATCAACGTCAGCACTTATCCCCTTGAAAAAGCTTGGAAAAAACACCAACAAGGCTGGTTGTTTTTTGAACGACGCCTCGTACGGCTTGATTTGTATGGGGTGTAGCGAAGGGCGAACACGTTATCCACAGAACCACCAACAGGGATTGTGGGTAAACATCAACGTTTGGATTTTATTGAGGCATGAACCCTCGAAGACGCTCAAGGGCTGTGCATAAGATAGGCGTCACCGATGACACGAATCATTGGGTGAGGGATAACCTGGCAGGTTATCCGTTACACAGGAGCTGCCGCAGGCTGCTCCTACACAAAGCGTTAGCGAACCACGCCTTCTTCAATCAGCAGCTTGAGAATGGCTTCAGCGCCAGCTTGCGCCGTAACGCCTTTGAGCACTTGTCCCCCTCCGCCACTGGCTTTCGCCGTTGCGGCTTTCATCCGGTCGGCACCGCTTTTGGCCTTGATTACTTTCAAGCGTTTCGGCCGAGGTTTGGCCGGTTGCAAGGTGGCAACCGCCAGCAATTCATCATCGATGACCTCGACGTCCTGTGCTTGCAGCACGCCGCGTCGAGCCGGGCCGTAAGCACTTTGCCGAGGCTTGGGCGCGGTGTTATCCACAGTCGCCAGAAACGGCAGTCGCACTTTCAATCGACGCCGCTGGCCACGGGGCAAGGCTTGCAGCACCAGCGCCGAACCGCCATCGATGGACTCGACCTGCGCCAGTCCCACCACCAGCGGCCAGCCGAGGCTTTCGGCCAGCAGGAACGGCAACATCCCCGAACCTTCACCGGTTTCCGCCTGGCTGCCGGTCAGCACCACTTGAGCGCCCGCGTCGCGCAAATAGTCGGTCAGCGCTGGCAGCGCATCGGCGCCTTCCGGTTGTTCAAGTACGTGAAGTTGTTCAAGGCCCATGCCCAGATAGGCACGCAGCGCAGGTTCAGCGATGTCGCCGGCATGCAGCACTTGCAGGTTATCCCCAGCCAGTTGCAGGCCCAGTTCCACCGCCCGCGCATCCTGCTCCGCGCGCCGTGGCCGACCGGACGTCGGGTGGGCGCCGATGGAAACCAGGCTGATGATTTTCGTGCTCATAACCCTTTCCTTCCCTTAAGCCGCATCGCGCTTGGCGTCGTTGCGGTAGGCCTCTACCGCCTCGATCAAGGCTTGAAGAATCTCGGCGCTCTCGCCGATCACCGACAGGTCGGCCCGTTTGATCATGTCGCAGCCGGGGTCGAGGTTGATGGCCACCACCTTGTCGCAGGCACCGATGCCTTGCAGGTGCTGGATCGCCCCGGAGATCCCAACCGCCACGTAGACCCGTGCGGTGACCCAAGTGCCGGATGCGCCGACCTGACGGTCGCGGGCCATGAAGCCATCGTCCACCGCCACGCGGGACGCGCCTTCGGTGGCGCCCAGCGCGGCTGCGGTCTGGTGGAACAACTGCCAATCCTTGACCCCGTTACCGCCGGAGAAAATGAACTCGGCTTCGGCCATGGGAATCGCTGCCGGGTCTACCGCTACCGCGCCCAGATCCTCGATGCGCGACAGACTGCGCGCGACGGTTGTGGATAACTCCACCGGCAAGGCTTCGTGACGGGTTTCGCTGACCGGCTCGGCGCATTCGACGGCCGCCAGAATCAGGCGTGCAAGCGGACGGGCCAGGTCTTGCAAACCCGCACCAGCGCGGCCGATGCACGCCTGATCCTTGACCTGCCAGACCCGCGTGGCCGGGCGTTGACCCAAAGCCGCAGCAAAGCGCCGACCCAATTCACCGCCACCGCTGCGGCTGTCCGGCAGCAACCAGTGACGCGGGCTGAACTGGTTATCCACAGCCCGCAGGCCCTGGACTCGCTGTTCCGGTGCATAACCGCTGAATTCTTCGCCATCCAGCACCAGCAAGCGATCGACGCCTGCGGTGCCAAACGTGGTCTCCTTGTGCTCGCCGAACACCACGGCCAGTACCGCGCCGTCGCTGCCGGCCAGTTGATGAGCCAGGCCCAACAGATCGCGGTCGTGGCTGCTCAAGCGGCCGCCGACCATGTCCGGCACCACGCAGATGTAGAACGCCGGTGCTGGCACTTGATGCAGCGGCAATTGCACCTCAACGGCGGCGGTGCGCTTGGTGGCGCCACCCTGTTGTTCGCCACTTCGGTCGATCCGTTTGATGCCGTTGGGTCCGATGAAACCCATCCCATGCGGGTTCTTGCGGATGACGCCGTTGGGTCCCATCCAGCTGTGTTGCGCCGGTTGCATGGCCGCGTGCAGCGGATGCAGACGGTTACGGGCGATCCATTCGGCACGCGGGTCGCGGCGGATAATGTCGCTCATCAATGCACCTCCGCAGGTTCACGTTGGGCTGGTGCAGCCGGTTTGCTCGGCGCGGCATCTTCGAGCAACGCGTCGGCCACCAGCTCGGCGATGTCCTTGATCAGCGGGCGGGGCTCGACCACACCTTCGAGCATCGCCGTGCATTGTGGACAACCCACCGCCACCAGTTCGGCGCCGGTCTCGCGGATGTCTTCCATGCGCATGTCGGGAATCCGTTGCTTGCCCGGAATATCAGTGATCGGCGCCCCGCCGCCGCCGCCGCAGCAGCGCGAACGGAAACCGGAACGTTGCATCTCTTTGACTTCGATCCCGAGGGCGCGCAACACCTGACGCGGTGCCTCGTACTCGCCGTTGTAGCGGCCGAGGTAGCACGGGTCGTGATAGGTCACGCTGTCGCCTTTGTGCTGGCCGAGGTTCAGCGCGCCGGCCTGGATGATTTCTGCCATGTAGGTGCTGTGGTGCTGCACCAGGTAGTTGCCATCGAAGGCGCCGTACTCGTTTTTCAGCACGTGGAAGCTGTGCGGATCGCAGGTGACGATGCGATTGAAGCTGTACTTGGCCAGGGTCTGGATGTTGCGTTTGGCCAATAGCTGGAAGGTTGCTTCGTCGCCCAGGCGCCGGGCCACGTCACCGCTGTCGCGCTCTTCGAGGCCGAGCACGGCGAAGTCGATTTTCGCCGCCTTGAGCACTTTGACGAACGCACGCAAGGTGCGTTGGTTGCGCATGTCGAAGGCGCCGTCGCCAACCCAGAACAACACGTCAGTGGATTTCTTCTCGCTCAGCAGATTGAGGTTCAAGTCCGCCGCCCAGTTCATCCGCCCGCCCGGCGCAAAACCGCCCGGATTGTCGGTGGCGATCAGGTTTTCCAGGACCTCGGCGCCCTTGTTCGGTGTCGCGCCTTTTTCCAGGGTCAGATGGCGGCGCATGTCGACGATGGCATCGACGTGCTCGATCATCATCGGGCATTCCTCGACGCAAGCGCGGCAGGTCGTGCACGACCACAAGGTCTCGGCGTCCACCAGACCGTTGACGATCGGTTGATGCGGGCTCCCTGAATGCTCGCCAATGGCCTTGCCCGGATACGGACTGCCGGCGAACTTCGCGTCGGTGCCGCCAGCCAGGCCGACGACCATGTCTTGAATCAGTTTTTTCGGGTTCAGCGGTTGGCCGGCCGCGAAGGCCGGGCATGCTGCTTCGCATTTACCGCACTGCACGCAGGCGTCGAAACCGAGCAACTGGTTCCAGGTGAAATCCTTGGGTTTTTCCACGCCCAGTGGCGCGGTCGGGTCGTTCAGGTCCAGCGGTTTCAAACCGGTGGAACGACCACCACCAAAGCGTTCGGCGCGACGGTGCCAGGCCAGGTGCAGCGCACCGGCGAAGGCGTGCTTCATCGGCCCGCCCCAGGTCATGCCGAAGAACAGTTCCGAAACGCCCCACAACACGCCAACCCCGAGAATCGCAGCCACCAGCCAGCCACCGAAGTTTTCCGGTAGGATCCCGGCCACCGGCAAGGTCAACAGGAAGAAGGAGGCCGAGAACGCCAGCAGGCTTTTCGGTAGGCGCATCCACAGGCCTTTCGACAGACGCGATGGAGGGTTGCGGCGACGCAGGTAAACAAAGATCGCGCCGACGAACATCACCGCCGTCATCAGCAGCAACGCGTAGCCGAGGATGCGGTTATGCAGGCCGAAACCGTGCACCAGAATTGCCAGCACGATGGACGCCACCGCACCGCCCGCCGTAGCGACGTGGGTGTTGGCGATGTACTTGTCCCGCGCCACCACGTGATGCAAATCGACCATGTAACGCTTGGGCATGGCGAACAGGCCGCCGATCAGGTCGACCTTCGAGGCCCGGCCCCGGCGCCACATGGCCACCCGCCGCAACGCGCCGAGGACGCCAAGGGCCAGGGCTGCGAACAACAGGATTGGAAGAAGGGTGTTCAACATAGGTGAAGCTCCCACAAACCACGGAGTCATGCATCGATCTTGTAGGAGCCGGCTTGCTGGCGATTCAGACGACGCGGTGAATCAGGCAGACCGCGTTATCGTTCATCGCCAGCAAGCCGGCTCCTACAGGTGGCCGGCTTAGAAATCCTTGCACAGCCGCAGCGCGTCGTAGATCGCCGCATGCACGTTGCGCTGGGCCACGCAGTCGCCGATGCGGAACAGCAGGTAACCGTCACCACTCTGTTCCAGACACGGTTGCGGTTTGATCGCGAACAACGCCTCGACGTCGATCTGGCCTTTGTTGCGCGAGCCTTCCTTCAACGCGTAGTAGATTTCTTCGTCCGGACGCACGCCGTTTTCGATGACCACCTGATCGACGACCCGCTCCTCTTTGGCGCCGGTGTATTCGTTCTCCAGCACCGCCACCAACTTGTCGCCTTCGCGGTAGACCTTCTCCAGCATCATGTCGCCGGTCATGATCACTTCTTTCGGGTACATGCTGCGGTAGTAGGTCGGGAACGACGTACCGCCAATGGCCACGCCCGGCTTGATGTCGTCGGTGACGATCTCGACCTGGCTGCCCTTGTCCGCGATGAAGTCGGCAGTCGACATACCGGTGAATTCGCAAATGGTGTCGTAGACCAACACGTTCTTGCCCGGCGCGACTTTGCCGTCGAGCACGTCCCAGCTGCTGACCACCAAACCTTCAGCCGCGCCCCAGTGTTCGTTCTGCTCGATGAACGGATGACCGCCAACCGCCAGCACTACCACGTCTGGACGCAGGTCCATGATGGTCGGCGCATCCGCCGCTGTGCCCAGGCGCAGGTCGACTTTCAGGCGTGCCAGTTCCAGTTGATACCAGCGGGTGATACCGGCGATCTGGTCCCGTTGCGGCGCTTTCGAAGCGGTGGTGATCTGCCCGCCGATGAATTCTTTTTTCTCGAACAGGGTCACGTCGTGGCCGCGTTCGGCAGCAACGCGAGCGGCTTCCATACCCGCAGGACCGGCGCCAACTACCACAACCTTGCGCTTCACGCCGGTGGTTTTTTCGATGATGTGCGGCAGGCCCATGTATTCACGGGACGTCGCGGCGTTCTGGATGCACAGCACGTCCAGACCTTGATACTGACGGTCGATGCAGTAGTTGGCCCCGACGCATTGTTTGATCTGGTCGATCTGCCCCATCTTGATCTTGGCGATCAGGTGCGGGTCGGCGATGTGGGCGCGGGTCATGCCGACCATGTCGACGTAACCGCCCTCCAGAATACGGGTCGCCTGGTTCGGATCCTTGATGTTCTGCGCGTGCAGCACCGGGACCTTGACCACTTCCTTGATACCGGCGGCCAGGTGCAGGAACGGCTCCGGTGGATAACTCATGTTGGGGATAACGTTGGCCAGGGTGTTGTGGGTGTCGCAACCCGAACCCACGACGCCGAGGAAATCGAGCATGCCGGTGTCGTCGTAATACTTGGCGATCTGCTTCATGTCCTCGTGGGACAAACCATCCGGGTGAAACTCGTCGCCGCAGATACGCATGCCCACGCAGAAATCGTCACCGACCTCGGCGCGCACCGCTTTCAAGACTTCCAGGCCGAACTTCATGCGGCCTTCGAAGGTGCCGCCCCATTCGTCGGTACGCTTGTTGACTCGCGGGCTCCAGAACTGGTCGATCATGTGCTGGTGCACGGCTGACAATTCCACACCGTCCAGGCCACCGGCCTTGGCGCGGCGTGCCGCTTGCGCGTAGTTGCCGATCACCCGCCAGATTTCTTCCGGCTCGATGGTCTTGCAGGTGGCACGGTGCACCGGCTCACGCACGCCCGAGGGCGACATCAGGGTTGGCCAGTTGAAGCCGTCCCAACGCGAGCGACGGCCCATGTGGGTAATCTGGATCATGATCTTGGCGCCGTGCTTGTGCATGGCGTCGGCCAGATTCTGGAAGTGCGGGATGATGCGGTCGGTGGACAGGTTCACCGAACTCCACCACTCCTGCGGGCTGTCGATCGCCACCACGGACGAACCGCCGCAGATCGCCAGGCCGATCCCGCCCTTGGCCTTCTCTTCGTAATACTTGACGTACCGGTCGGTGGTCATGCCGCCGTCGGTCGCATAGACCTCGGCGTGCGCGGTGCTGAGCACGCGGTTACGGATGGTCAGTTTGCCGATCTGGATCGGCTGGAACATTGCTTCGAAAGCCATGGCGGGTTCCTCGACTTACAACGGCTTGACGGTGAACAAGCCGTCGTCGTGGCCTTCTTCGGAGCCACCGTAGACTTGCTCGGCGACGGTGCGAATCTTGCTGCCACGGGCCTGGAGAATCTGATCCATCGCACCGGCAAACCAGCCAGTGAACATATAGTCGACCTTGCGCCCGACCTTGCCGTACACGTAGACGAACGCCGAGTGTTCGAGCTTGACGCTGGCGGTGCCTTTGTCGAGGTCGATGTCCTGGATCTTGAACAAGCCCCAGCCGCGTTGCGACAAGCGCTTCATGTAGTGCTCGAACACCGCGACGCCTTCCAGGCCATGGCATTCGGCTTCTTTTTCACACCAGTGCCAGGCGGATTTGTAGCCGGCCTTGTAGAGGATTTCGGCATAGGCGTCGGCGCCCAGCACTTCCTCGATGCCCATGTGATTGTTGACGAAAAAATGGCGCGGCACGTACAGCATCGGCAGGGCATCGGAGGTCCAGACACCGGTTTCGCTGTCGACTTCGATTGGCAATTGCGGGGCGATCTTGGCCATGGAAACTTAACTCCAGAAAATTCGTTGTGTTGCCTGCGGCGCGGACGGCCGCAGGAAAGGATTCAGAAGTGCGGCGGCTTACTCGCCCCAGACGTCCTTGAGGACATTGACCCAGTTCTCGCCCATGATCTTGCGCACCACGCGCTCAGGGTGGCCACGCTTGAGCAAAGTCTCGGTAAGGTTCGGGAACTCGCCCACGGTGCGGATGCCCAGTGGGTTGATGATCTTGCCGAAGCTGGTCAGGCGGCGGGCGTAGCCCTTGTCGTGGGTCAGGTATTCGAAGAAGTCCTGGCCATGGCCCTGGGTGAAATCGGTGCCGATGCCGATGGCGTCTTCGCCAACGATGTTCATCACGTACTCGATGGCCTCGGCGTAATCGTCGATGGTCGAATCGATGCCTTTGGCCAGGAATGGCGCGAACATGGTCACGCCGACAAAACCGCCGTGGTCGGCAATGAACTTCAGCTCTTCATCGGACTTGTTGCGCGGGTGCTCTTTGAGCCCCGACGGCAGGCAGTGGGAATAGCAGACCGGTTTTTTCGATTCGAGGATGACTTCTTCGGAGGTCTTGGAGCCGACGTGGGACAGGTCGCACATGACGCCAACCCGGTTCATCTCGGCGACGATTTCGCGACCGAAACCCGACAGGCCGCCATCACGTTCGTAGCAACCGGTGCCGACCAGGTTCTGGGTGTTGTAGCACATCTGCACAATGCCGACGCCCAGCTGCTTGAACACCTCGACATAGCCGATCTGGTCTTCATAGGCGTGGGCATTCTGGAAGCCGAAGAGGATGCCGGTCTTGCCCAGTTCCTTGGCCTTGCGGATGTCGGCGGTGGTGCGCACCGGCATCACCAGGTCGCCGTTCTCGCGGATCAGTTTCTGGCTGGCGGCGATGTTATTGACGGTGGCCTGAAAGCCCTCCCACACCGAAACGGTGCAGTTGGCCGCCGTCAAACCGCCCTTGCGCATGTCTTCGAACAGTTCACGGTTCCACTTGGCGATAATCAGCCCGTCGATAACGATGCTGTCGGCGTGCAATTCGGCTGGGCTCATCAGGCTGTCCCCTTATTAGCGATTCATGCGCCGAATCGTCTGCCGGCGCTTTGGGGCCAGCATATGCCTGCGCACCGGGGCAGCCGGGTGCAAAAACGACAGGGGAATTGCCGAAAGCGTCAATCCGCGACAAAGGGGCGTCGCCAGGCACAATCCGCGACCTGTTCAAGGCCGTCCGCTTGAGCCAGAATTCGTCGCATCACTGGAATAGAGCGGCGACCTCAATGAAATCCATCTTCCTGGCTTTGGCACTGATTGCGACCGGCGTACACGCAGCGGAGGAGTCCGACGACAACCCCTGCGACAAAGTCGAAAACGACATCCAGACCCTGGAATGCTCGGTCTTCAGCAAAACCACCGCCGAAGACCTGCTGAGCGAAAACCTCAAAAGCCTGAACGAGCGCATGCAGTCGCTCTACGGCAAGAACCCGTCGCAACTGACCGACATCACCGCCAGGATCAAGACCGCCCAGGCCCAATGGCTGAAAACCCGCGATGCCGATTGCGCCGTAGAAGCCTTTCCCGCCACGGCCGGCAGCAAAGCATTCACCATTGCGCAGAACGATTGCGTGGCGCGAATGAGTGACGAGCGGTCGGAGTTTTTGGAGTCGATTGGGCAGGAGTAAATACAAAGGATGGAAAACATGATGATCCCTCACGAAGTTGTCAGCCGCATTGTTGACGGAGCTCTACCGGTACGCGCCTGGCGAGAACACTTGAACCTTACCCAAGATGAAGTAGCCAAACGCATGGGCATTTCTCAACCGGCCTTCGCCCAACAGGAAACAGTCGCCAAGCCCCGCAAAGCCACACGCGAAAAAATCGCCGCGGCGTTTGGCATCACCGCCAGTCAACTTGAGCTGTAAGCTGCACGCCATCAGCCAGTAAAAGGATTCGACATGAAAGTCTGCGGCATCGAAATCAAAGGCAGCGAAGCGATCATCGCCGTAGCATCCCTCGACGGTACGGCCCTGAGTCACGTCGCCCTCAACACCAAGAAAATTGCCCTGGACGATGACGACGAGGCCGCCAACGTCAAAGTGTTTGCGGCTCAGGTTGCGTCGTTTGTGCGTGAGAACTCCGTTGATCGTATTGTGATCAAGAAGCGCAGCAAGAAAGGCGAGTTCGCGGGCGGGCCGACGACGTTCAAGATCGAAGGGGTTTTCCAGTTGCTGGAAAATTGTGAGGTGACGTTGCTGTCGCCGCAGACGATCAATGCCCAGGCCAAAAAGCACAACTTCGAGCTGCCGGGGACGCTGAACAAGTATCAGCATGAGGCTTACAAAGCAGCCTGCTCTGCACTGATGAAAAAGTAAAAACACCGCCCTGTAGGAGCCGGCTTGCTGGCGATGAGGCCATGGGCATCGTGGTGATCTTGAGAATGCCATCGCTGGCAAGCCAGCTCCTACAGGGCTCTCAATTGATCATGCTTTTGCGGTACGCCGATCTTCCCGTGGACAGCGCTCATACTTCGCCCGATAACTGCGGGTGAAATACGACGGCGATTCAAAGCCACAGGCAATGCTCACTTCCAGCACACTCATGTCGGTCTGACGCAGCAACTGCCGCGCCTTTTCCAGGCGTAACCGCAGGTAGAAATTGCTCGGTGTGTCGTTCAGGTGCAACCGAAACAATCGCTCCAGCTGTCGCCGCGTCACCTTGATCGATTCCGCCAATTCCAGCGTACTCAGCGGCGGTTCGCTGTGCTGCTCCATCTCGCCGATCACCTGCACCAGTTTCTTGTTTCTGATGCCATAACGTGTGGCGACTTCCATGCGCTGGTGGTCCTTGCGCGGGCGAATACGGCCGAGCACGAACTGTTCACTGACCTGGATCGCCAGTTCCGCACCGTGGGCCTGGGCGATCAAATCCAACATCAAATCGATGGAAGCGGTACCACCGGCAGAGGTGATGCGCCGACGGTCGATTTCGAACAGCTCCTGGGTGACGCTGAGCTGCGGATAAGATTCCTTGAACGCGTCGATGGCTTCCCAGTGCAGGGTCAGGCGATGCCCGTCGAGCAGACCCGCCTCGGCGAGGATGAAGCTGCCGGTGTCGATGGCGCCGAGGGTTACACCTTCGTTGTCCAGCCGCCGCAGCCAATGCTCCAGCGCCGGGGTCGCGAACTTCAGCGGTTCGAACCCGGCGACCACCAGCAGCGTCGCCCCTTTCTTCAACGGCTCCAGCGCCGCATCGGCGTTGACCGACATCCCGTTACTGGCCAGCACCGCGCCGCCGTCTGCACTCAACACATGCCAGCGATAGAGCTCGCCGCGAAAGCGATTGGCGACCCGCAGCGGCTCGATGGCCGAAATAAAGCCAATGGCCGAGAAGCCCGGCATCAACAAGAAGTAGAAATCCTGGGACATGGAGCGCACTCGCTTAGCAGGTAACAAGAGGCCAGGTAACAAGAGGGCGGGCAGTAGGGATGTTGATACGCCACTTGCCCGCGGCATTCAAGAGCGTAGGTCGCCGCAGTGCAAGTGCTGGTCGCCGCAGTGCGCTTTCACGGCTGATTTGCTGCGTAACGTGTCATCACCGGCGCATCAGACACCGGAACTCACAATAAACGAACTGCCGAGGAACCTGAGAATGAAACGACTGATCAGCAGCTGTGTTCTTGCACTCAGTGGTACCGCTTTTCTGAGCGCCAGTGTCATGGCCGCCGAACCCGCCGCGTGCCAGAACGTGCGCATGGGTGTAGTGAACTGGACCGACGTGATCGCGACCAGCGCGATGACCCAGGTATTGCTCGATGGCCTCGGCTATAACACCAAACAAACCAGCGCCTCCCAGCAAATCATCTTCGCCGGGATCCGCGACCAGCGTCTGGACCTGTTCCTGGGTTACTGGAACCCGCTGATGACCCAGACCATCACCCCGTTCGTCGACGCCAACCAGGTCAAGGTGCTTGAAGCCCCAAGCCTCAAAGACGCCCGCGCCACCCTCGCCGTACCGACCTACCTTGCCGACAAGGGCCTGAAAACCTTCGCCGATATCGCCAAGTTCGAAAAAGAACTGGGCGGCAAGATCTACGGTATCGAACCTGGCTCGGGCGCCAATACCCAGATCAAGGCAATGATCGCGAAGAACCAGTTCGGCCTCGGCAAATTCCAGCTGGTCGAATCCAGCGAAGCCGGCATGCTCGCCGCCGTGGACCGCGCCGTGCGCCGCAACGAAGCCGTGGTGTTCTTCGGCTGGGCACCGCACCCGATGAACGTCAACGTGCAAATGACGTACCTCACCGGCAGTGAAGACGCCCTCGGCCCGAACGAAGGCATGGCCACGGTCTGGACCGTCACCGCGCCGAAGTACGCCGAGCAGTGCCCGAACATCGGCCGCCTGCTGAGCAACCTGACCTACACCGCCGAAGACGAGAGCCGGATGATGCAGCCGCTGCTCGATCACAAGGACGCCTTCGAGTCGGCCAGGCAATGGCTCAAGGATCACCCGCAGGACAAGCAACGCTGGCTCGAAGGCGTCACCACCTTCGACGGCAAACCGGCTGCGGAAAACCTGAAACTGACCAGCAAATAAACCCTGATTGAATCACCGATTCGCAGCCCGACCGGGCTGCGAACGGGCCCCACACGCCTGAAGGAAACCGCCAAATGAACCACGACGTCATCATCACCTGCGCACTCACCGGTGCTGGCGACACGACCGCCAGAAGCCCACATGTGCCGGTCACCCCGAAACAGATCGCCGCCGCTGCCGTGGAAGCCGCGAAGGCCGGCGCCACCGTGGTGCACTGCCACGTTCGCGACCCGCAAACCGGCAAGTTCAGTCGTGATGTGGCGCTGTACCGCGAAGTGATGGAGCGTATCCGCGAGGCGGACGTGGACATCATCGTCAACCTGACCGCCGGCATGGGCGGCGACCTGGAAATCGGTGCTGGCGAGAACCCGATGGAATTCGGTCCGAACACCGACCTGGTCGGCCCGCTCACCCGCTTGGCCCACGTCGAAGAACTGCTGCCGGAAATCTGCACCCTCGACTGCGGCACCCTGAACTTCGGCGATGGCGACACCATTTACGTGTCCACCCCGGCGCAACTGCGGGCTGGCGCCAAACGCATTCAAGAGCTGGGCGTAAAAGCCGAGCTGGAAATCTTCGACACCGGTCACCTGTGGTTCGCCAAACAGATGATCAAGGAAGGCCTGCTCGACAACCCGCTGTTTCAGCTGTGCCTGGGCATTCCGTGGGGCGCGCCGGCGGACACCACCACCATGAAAGCCATGGTCGACAACTTGCCCGCCGATGCGGTGTGGGCGGGTTTCGGCATCGGTCGCATGCAGATGCCGATGGCGGCGCAAGCGGTGCTGCTGGGCGGCAACGTGCGGGTCGGTCTGGAAGACAACCTGTGGCTGGACAAGGGTGTGTTGGCGACCAACGGCCAATTGGTCGAGCGCGCCACCGAAATCCTCAGCCGCCTCGGCGCCCGCGTCCTGACCCCGGCTGAAGGCCGCAAGAAAATGGGCCTGACCCAACGCGGCTAACCCCTACTCCCCTGTAGGAGCCGGCTTGCTGGCGATGAGGCCAGTACATCCGCCACATTTTCCGTGACGGGAATACCGTCTTCGCCAGCAAGCCGGCTCCTACATCGAACACCGAAATTTTCAGGAAATGACCATGACCTTCATCACCGAAATCAAAACCTTCGCCGCGCTGGGCAGTGGTGTCATCGGCAGCGGCTGGGTGTCCCGCGCCCTCGCCCATGGCCTGGATGTGGTGGCCTGGGACCCGGCGCCCGGTGCCGAAGCGGCGCTGCGCAAACGTGTCGCCAATGCCTGGGGCGCGCTGGAGAAACAAGGCCTGGCACCCGGAGCCTCACAGGATCGCTTGCGCTTCGTCGCCACCATCGAAGAGTGCGTTCGCGACGCAGACTTCATTCAGGAAAGCGCCCCGGAACGCCTTGAACTGAAACTGGAACTGCACAGCAAAATCAGCGCGGCGGCCAAACCCAATGCGCTGATCGGCTCCAGCACTTCGGGCCTGTTGCCGAGTGAGTTCTACGAGAGTTCGACACACCCGGAACGCTGCGTGGTCGGCCACCCGTTCAACCCGGTTTACCTGCTGCCGCTGGTTGAAGTGGTCGGCGGTAAAAACACCGCACCTGAAGCGGTGCAAGCGGCCATGAAAGTCTACGAATCCCTGGGCATGCGCCCGCTGCACGTGCGCAAGGAAGTGCCAGGGTTCATCGCCGATCGTCTGCTCGAAGCGTTGTGGCGCGAGGCCTTACACCTGGTCAACGACGGCGTGGCAACCACGGGTGAAATCGACGACGCGATCCGTTTTGGCGCCGGTTTGCGCTGGTCGTTCATGGGCACGTTCCTGACCTACACTCTGGCCGGCGGCGACGCAGGCATGCGCCACTTCATGGCACAGTTCGGTCCGGCATTGCAGCTGCCGTGGACCTATCTGCCCGCACCGGAGCTGACGGACAAACTGATCGACGATGTGGTCGATGGCACCAGCGATCAACTGGGTAAGCACAGCATTTCGGCGCTGGAACGCTATCGTGATGACTGCCTGCTCGCGGTGTTGGAGGCGGTGAAGACCACCAAAGAGAAGCATGGGATGGCATTTGCCGAATAACCGTACCCGTTGTAGGAGCTGGCTTGCCAGCGATGAGGCCGGCGCATCCTCCGACCCTTCGGCGCTGCGAACATCGCAATCGCCAGCAAGCCGGCTCCTACAGGTTTTCGTGATTTCAGGATTTGATGACATGCCTGCATTGACCACCTACCAAACCCGAATCATCCCCGACTGGGTCGACTACAACGGCCACCTGCGCGACGCTTTCTACCTGCTGATTTTCAGCTACGCCACCGACGCCCTGATGGATCGCCTTGGCCTCGACAGCAACAGCCGCGAAGCCAGCGGCAACTCACTGTTCACCCTCGAACTGCACCTCAATTACCTGCACGAAGTGAAGCTCGACGCCGACGTCGAAGTGCACACGCAAATCATCGCCCACGACAGCAAACGCCTGCACCTCTATCACAGCCTGCACCTCGTCGGAGATGACAAGGCGCTGGCGGGCAACGAGCAAATGCTGCTGCATGTCGATCTCGCCGGACCAAGATCGGCACCGTTCAGTGAACAGTCATTGAGCAAGCTGCAAGCCATCGTCGCCGAACAGGCTGACCTGCCCACACCCGCCTACATCGGCCGAGTGATCGCATTGCCCCCAAAAAAATAACAAGGAGATCGCCATGAATACCGCCGCTGCGTTTGCCGACTTTCGTACTTATCCGTTGATCAGCGCGCTGACTGGCGTGCAAGCCATGGCGGATCGCGTGCTGGTGAAGTGGGCCGACGATCGCGTCAGCCCTTTCCATCATCAATGGCTTCGGGACAACTGCCCGTGCCCGCATTGCGTGTACACGGTGACCCGCGAACAGGTGCTGGAAATCGTCGATGTTGCGGAAAACCTGATGCCCGCCGAAACCGGCGTTGATGCTGAAGGTTGCCTGTGCGTTCAGTGGCAGGACGGTCACCTCAGCCGCTTCGACCCCGGCTGGTTGAGGGCACATGCCTATGACGACGAATCCCGCGCCGAGCGCCGGGAAGGCAAGCCGAAAGCCAGACTGTGGCACAGCGATTTGCAGCTTCCTGTTTTCGACTATCAGGCGCTGATGACCGACAACGATGCGCTATTGCAATGGCTGCTGGCCGTGCGTGATATCGGACTGACCCAAGTCCGCGGCGTACCCACTGAACCCGGCTCGTTGAAACTGATCGCCCAACGGATTTCCTTCATCCGCGAGAGCAATTTTGGCGTGCTGTTCAACGTGCAATCCAAGGCTGATGCCGACAGCAACGCCTACACCGCATTCAACCTGCCATTGCACAGCGATCTGCCGACCCGGGAGTTGCAACCGGGGCTGCAGTTTTTGCATTGTCTGGTCAACGACGCCGACGGTGGCGAGAGCGTTTTTGTCGATGGTTTTGCCATCGCCGATGCGTTGCGCCGCGAGGATCCGGAGGCCTTCAAAAGCCTGTGTGAAATACCCGTGGAGTTCCGCAACAAGGACCGCCACAGCGACTACCGCTGCCTCGCACCGATCATCGCCCTGGATCCCTTGGGGCAGGTGTCGGAAATCCGCATGGCGAATTTTCTGCGCGGCCCGTTCGATGCGTCGGTGGAGCAGATGCCCAGGCTCTATCGCGCCTATCGTCGCTTCATCGCGATGACACGCGAGCCCCGGTTCAGGTTGATGCAGCGGCTCAACCCGGGCGAACTCTGGTGCTTCGACAACCGCCGCACCTTGCACGCGCGCAACGCGTTTGACCCTGCCAGCGGGGCGCGGCATTTCCAGGGGTGCTATGTCGACCGGGATGAGTTGTTGTCGCGGATTCTGGTGTTGCAACGATAAACCGCGTCATCGTTCATCGCTGGCAGGCCAGCTCCCACAGGTTTGGCGTCGTTCACCCAATTTGTGGTAACCCCGATCCTGTGTGCGTGGCTTGCCCGCGATAGCGCCAGTCCAGACACCGCACATTTCCCGGATTCACAGACAAAAAAAGCCCCGATCAAGCCGTGACAGGATCGAGGCAGAGGGTACTGTTGAGGAGCTGCCGTGCGATGGTGACCAAACCGTCGTCAAGCAAGCTGGGTCCAGTGTGCCCACTCCTCTCGCCGCCAGGTTAGCCGAAAACGACATGTTCATAACCAATTGAGGCATTGCGACAAATCGCCCTTGCCGACACCCCGCACCCCCACCAGAATCGATTCACGACACCGTTCCCTGAAGAAGGATTGCGTCATGATGTACGCCGATTTGATAGACCAGGAAGACCTGTTGGGGCAGCTCAAGTCATTGGGCTTTCAGGTACCCAGCGGATCCACAGCCGAGCAGGCTTGTGAGTGTGCGGTACGAGGTTTGAACAACGAACGGGCCACCGTGCTGCGCACAATGGTCAAGCAGATGTACACCAGCAGCGCGACAATTTTGCCGGCAGTGCGCCAGGCCATCGACAAGCAGTTATTGCCGGCATTGGCGGAGTATCAGCAGAGCCACACCAGCCGATAAAAGATCAAAAGATCAAAAGATCAAAAGATCGCAGCCTTCGGCAGCTCCTACAGGAGCTCCGGAGGCTGCGATCTTTTAATGGACCCTCGGTCTAGAGCCTTACGCTGGCAAACGTCGACTCATTACGCGCCTGGCTCAGCGCCGACAACGGCCCGGACAACGGCGACAGTACCAGCGCTTGCGGCAGCGGCATCATCGCCACTTGCTGCGTGGTATTGGAACCTACGCGCTCGTCACGCGGCGGAATGCCAAAGTATTCGCGGTAGCACTTGGAGAAGTGCGGCGTGGACACAAACCCGCACACCGACGCCACTTCGATGATCGACATCGGCGTTTGCTTGAGCAACTGCCGAGCGCGAATCAAACGCAACTTGAGGTAGTAACGCGACGGCGAGCAGTGCAGGTATTTCTGGAACAGCCGTTCGAGCTGTCGACGCGACACCGCGACATACACCGCCAGTTCGTCCAGATCGATCGGCTCTTCGAGGTTGGCTTCCATCAGCGCAACGATTTCCTGCAGCTTCGGCTGGTTGGTGCCGAGCATATGCTTGAGCGGCACACGCTGGTGGTCCTGCTCGTTACGGATACGCTCGTAGACAAACATCTCGGAAATCGCGGCCGACAGTTCACGGCCGTGATCGCGGCTGATCAGGTGCAACATCATGTCCAGCGGTGCGGTGCCGCCGGAACTGGTGAAACGGTTTCGGTCGAGAGTGAACAGACGGGTGCTCATCACCACACGCGGGAAAGCTTCCTGCATCGCCGCCAGGCATTCCCAGTGCACGCTGCAATCGAAACCATCCAGCAGACCGGCGCAGGCCAGGGCCCAGCTGCCGGTGCAGACCGCGCCCAGACGACGGGACTGACGCGCCTGGCTTTGCAGCCATGACACGTGTTCCCGGGTGACAGTGCGCTGGATGCCGATGCCACCGCAAACGATGATGGTGTCCATTGGCGGGGCTTTGTGCATGGAGGCGTCGGGGGTGATTTGCAGGCCGTCACTGGCCCAGACCTGACCGCCATCAACGGTGAGGGTCGTCCAGCGATACAGCTCGCGGCCGGACAACTGGTTGGCCATGCGCAGCGGTTCTACCGCGGAGGCCAGAGAAATCAGCGTGAAATTGTCCAGCAGCAGAAAGCCGATGGATTGAGGCGCACGGTTCTGGGGTTGGGCCCCGGAGTTGAACGACGTCATCGCGGTATCTCCTCACACAAAGCAGGTGATGGCCTCAGGCGGAGGCTCTTGTTATTGCCATCGTTCTCGCGTGGGAGACGGGCTTTGTAATGACAGAGCAATTGCCGTGCCTATTTTTGAATGTGCGTTCAATAACTCCTGAAAACGACGTCGGAATGTGTCTATACATGACACACAGGAAAGGGGGATTTAAATGGCCATCAAGGCTGGCAAGCGCCCCGCCCCACGAGCTGTGAGCAATTCGGTAGCACTTGTGGGAACTGGGCTCAGAGCCGCCGCGAAAGAGTGTCACCACAGGCACGGGTGACGAGTGGTCGAGCCTCTGAATAGGAGCCGACCATCGGTGAAGCGAGTTATCTGTTAGCGACGCGCCAAAAGGTGGCGCGGTTTAAATCGGGTGTTCACTTAGCGCGCAGTTTTGACTGGTAAAGCCTCGTCTGTAGGAGCCGGCTTGCTGGCGATAAACGATAACGCGGATTGACTGACTCACCGCGTCGTCTGAATCGCCAGCAAGCCGGCTCCTACACTCAACACTCCACCGCGCTGACCGCCAGGCCACCCCGCGATGTCTCCTTATATTTGTCATGCATATCGGCGCCGGTATCGCGCATCGTGCGAATCACCCGATCCAGCGAAATGAAGTGCTGCCCATCACCCCGCAGAGCCATTTGCGCCGCGTTGATCGCCTTCACCGCCGCAATTGCGTTGCGCTCGATGCACGGCACCTGCACCAGGCCACCCACTGGGTCGCACGTCAGGCCGAGGTTGTGTTCCAGGCCGATTTCCGCCGCGTTGCACAGTTGCTCCGGCGTGGCGCCGAGGATTTCCGCCAGCCCCGCTGCTGCCATCGCGCAGGCCGAACCGACTTCGCCCTGGCAACCCACTTCGGCACCGGAGATCGAAGCGTTCTTCTTGCACAGAATCCCGACCGCCGCCGCCCCGAGCAGGTAATCCACGACGTTGGCGTCGGTCACCGCTTCGCTGAACTTCATAAAGTAGTGCAACACCGCCGGAATGATCCCCGCCGCACCATTGGTCGGCGCCGTGACCATGCGCCCGCCGGCCGCGTTTTCTTCGTTGACCGCCAGGGCGAACAGGTTGACCCACTCCATCGCACTCAAGGTCGAACCGATGACGTTGGGCTTGTTCAGCTCCTGCAAACTGCGATGCAGTTTTGCCGCGCGGCGCCGCACGTTGAGGCCACCGGGCAGGATGCCTTCGTGCTTGAGACCTTGCTCGACGCAATCCTGCATGGCACGCCAGAGCGTCATCAGGCCGCTGCGGATTTCCTCCTCGCTGCGCCAGACTTTCTCGTTGGCCATCATTAATTCGGCCACCCGCAGGTTGTGCTTCTTGCACAGTTCCAGCAGCTCGGCCGCGCTGGAAAAATCGTACGGCAACATCGTGCGATCCAGGTCGACGACGCCGCTTGCAGCCTGCGCCTCATCGACGACAAAACCACCACCGACCGAATAGTAGGTGTCGCGATGAAACTCACCGCGTTCGTCCTCGACAATCAGGGTCATGGCGTTGGGGTGGTACGGCAGGTTTTCGTCGATCAGGCGCATGTCGCTGCCCCAGACGAACGGGACCTCGAGGTGGCCGTCGAGCAACAAGGTATTCGTTTCGCGCAGCGTGGCGATGCGAATGCCGATTTGCGACGGATCGATCGCGTCCGGCCATTCGCCCATCAGGCCCATGATCACCGCGTTGTCGCTGCCGTGCCCGATGCCGGTGGCCGACAGCGAGCCAAACAGCTGGACTTCGACACGCCGCACTTGCTTCAGTTGTCCTCGATCACGCAGGCCTTGAACGAACAACGCCGCTGCCCGCATGGGCCCAACGGTGTGGGAGCTGGAAGGTCCGATGCCGATTTTGAACAGGTCGAAAACACTGATTGCCATGACTGCAGAACTCCTGGATGTACCAACTCCAGGCGCAAAAACGCCCGGTGACGGAGCTGCTACGCTCAAGCTGCAATCCGTCGAGGTGGCCGCATCATCAAGCTTTTATCGTGTTGTTCGACGTCTCTAACCGACGCACTCATGCCCACGAACGCCGTGTGTCTTTTACGCCGCGTTTTCGCCGTTTTTTTGCGATCCGAACGGCCAAATGAGCCTGAAAAAATCTGTAAACGACGTCACCGACACTGGATGCGACCATCCCTGTACTGGATACGACGCGCCCTGTAGGCGTCAGATTTTCACTGGTACATGATCGTATCGACTCGATTGCAAGGCGCCGTGGTAGAGCTGTCTCCAGAACGCCATCCAACCGCAACCTATAAGTGCGGTGGTCCAGTCGGAACACTGCCAAAAAAAACACCAAGGAGTCCATCCATGAAAGGTTCCCCGTCGTTGTTGTTGGCCGCCCTGCTTAGTCTGCCGGTTCTGGCGCAAGCCGCCGAACCGGCCCAATGCAGCACCGTAAACTTCTCCGATGTCGGCTGGACCGACATCACCGCGACTACCGCGACCACCAGCGTCGTACTCAACGCCCTCGGCTACAAGACCAAGACCACCATGATTTCCGTGCCCGTGACCTACAAGTCCCTGGCCGACGGCAAGAACATGGACGTGTTCCTGGGCAACTGGATGCCGACCATGGAAAACGACATCAAGGCCTACCGCGATGCGGGCACCGTCGAGACTGTGCGCACCAACCTCAAAGGCGCCAAGTACACCCTCGCCGTGCCTCAGGCGCTGTACGACAAAGGGCTGCATGACTTCGCCGACATCGCCAAATTCAAGAAAGAACTCGACGGCAAGATCTACGGCATCGAGCCTGGCAACGACGGCAACCGTCTGATCCAGAGCATGATCGACAAAGACGCCTTCGGCCTGAAAACCGCCGGTTTCAAGATGGTCGAGTCCAGCGAAGCGGGCATGCTCTCGCAAGTCGATCGTGCACAGAAACGCGACACCGCCGTAGTGTTCCTCGGCTGGGCGCCGCACCCGATGAACAAGCGCTTCAAGATCCAATACCTGACCGGTGGCGATGACTTCTTCGGCCCGGATTTCGGTGCCGCCACCGTGGCGACCAACACCCGCAAGGGTTACGCCCAGGAGTGCAGCAACGTGGGTCAGTTGCTGAAAAACCTGGAGTTCACCGTCGACATGGAAAGCGAACTGATGGGCAACATCCTGGACGACAAGATGAAGCCTGACGCGGCCGCCAAGGCCTGGCTGAAAAAGAATCCACAGGTGCTCGATACCTGGCTCGCTGGCGTGACCACCATTGACGGTAAACCTGGCCTGGAGGCCGTGAAAGCCAAACTGACGCCTTGAATCAGGGAGCATCGCTTATGCCGGGCGGTGTAGCCGCCCGGGCTGTTTATTTCCTCGCATGCGGACGTTCACTACCATGCTGATTGATCAGAAAATACCTCTAGGCCAGTACATCGCAGGCTTCGTTGAATGGTTGACGCAACACGGCGCCAACACCTTCGACGCCATCGCCGTGACACTGGAAACGATGATCCACGGCGTGACTTTTGCGCTGACCTGGTTCAACCCGCTGGCATTGATCGGCCTGATCGCACTGCTCGCCCACTTCATCCAGCGCAAATGGGGCCTGACCGCTTTCGTCATCGCCTCCTTCCTGCTGATCCTCAACCTGGGGTACTGGCAGGAAACCATGGAAACCCTCGCCCAGGTGTTGTTCGCCACCCTGGTCTGCGTATTGATCGGCGTGCCGTTGGGCATCGTCGCCGCGCACAAGCCGATGTTCTACACTGTAATGCGTCCGGTACTCGATCTGATGCAGACCGTACCGACCTTCGTTTACCTCATTCCTACCCTGACCCTCTTCGGGCTGGGCGTGGTGCCGGGCCTGATCTCCACCGTGGTGTTCGCCATTGCCGCGCCGATCCGCCTGACCTACCTGGGCATCCGCGATGTCCCGCAAGAACTGATGGATGCCGGCAAGGCCTTTGGCTGCTCGCGTCGCCAACTGCTCTCACGGATCGAACTGCCCCATGCCATGCCAAGCATCGCGGCCGGCATCACCCAGTGCATCATGCTGTCGCTCTCGATGGTGGTGATCGCGGCACTGGTGGGCGCCGATGGCCTGGGCAAACCGGTGGTCAACGCACTGAATACCGCTGATATCGCCCTGGGCTTCGAAGCGGGCCTGGCGATCGTACTGCTGGCGATCATGCTCGACCGTATCTGCAAACAACCCGACGCTAAAGTAGGGGGTGACGCATGAGCATTATTCGCTTTGAAGACGTCGACGTGATCTTCGCCAGAGATCCGCGCGAAGCCTTGAAACTGCTTGACCAGGGCATGACCCGAAACGAAATCCTGAAAAAGACCGGGCAGATTGTCGGCGTTGAAAAAGCCAGCCTGGATATCGAGAAAGGTGAAATCTGCGTGCTGATGGGCCTGTCCGGGTCCGGCAAGTCCAGCCTGCTGCGCTGCATCAACGGCCTAAATACCGTGAGCCGCGGCAAGTTGTTCGTCGAGCATGAAGGCAAACAGATCGATATCGCCTCCTGCACCCCGGCAGAGCTGAAAATGATGCGCACCAAGCGCATTGCAATGGTGTTCCAGAAGTTCGCCCTGATGCCCTGGCTGACCGTGCGCGAGAACATCAGTTTCGGTCTGGAAATGCAGGGTCGGCCAGAGAAGGAACGCAAAAAACTGGTCGACGAAAAGCTTGAACTGGTGGGCTTGACCCAGTGGCGCAACAAGAAACCCGATGAGCTGTCCGGCGGCATGCAGCAACGTGTGGGCCTGGCCCGTGCGCTGGCGATGGACGCTGACATCCTGCTGATGGACGAACCGTTCTCGGCACTTGACCCGCTGATCCGCCAAGGCCTGCAAGATGAACTGCTGGAACTGCAACGCAAGCTGAGCAAAACCATCGTGTTCGTAAGCCACGACCTCGACGAAGCCCTGAAGCTCGGCAGTCGCATCGCGATCATGAAAGACGGCCGGATCATCCAGTACAGCAAGCCGGAAGAAATCGTCCTCAACCCAGCGGACGACTATGTACGGACCTTCGTCGCCCACACCAATCCGCTGAACGTGCTGTGCGGTCGCAGCCTGATGCGCACGCTGGACAACTGCAAACGCATCAACGGTTCCGTGTGCCTCGATCCAGGCGGCGATTCGTGGCTGGACCTGGCGGAAGGCAACACCATCAAGGGCGCCCGCCAGAACGGCTCAAACCTGGATCTGCAAAACTGGGTACCGGGTCAGGCCGTCGAAGGCCTGAGTCGTCGACCCACCCTGGTGGACTCGAGCATCGGTATGCGCGACGCGTTGCAGATTCGTTATCAGACCGGCAACAAACTGGTGCTGCACGACAACAATCATGTGGTGGGAATTCTGGGTGACAGCGAGCTGTATCACGCGCTGCTCGGCAAGAACCTGGGGTAAGACGACAGACACAAAAACGCCGCGAGAGGATCGCGGCGTTTTTGTTTGAACGCGTTATTTGCATCAACGCTATCTCTGTAGGAGCCGGCTTGCCGGCGATGGCTGTGTATCAGATACACCGCGGTATGGCATTCGCTGGCAAGCCAGCTCCTACAAAGGCGCTACTCACAACTCAGCTATAAACCCGGCCAAGGAGCTGGCGATGGCTTTCAAACTGATCGAGCACGTCACGTGTGATCTGATCCTGAGTGAAGCCCATCAGGTCGTAGTCCTGGCTGCCGTTGTGCAGGTACACCTCGGCGCGATAGAAGCGCTGTCGCGCCTCGTCGGACTGCACCGACTCGGTCGGCGTGGCCAGGTAGCCATCCAGGCTCACTTCGTAGACGAAAGGGTTGCCCTCTTCCATCTCCACGCGCACGCCCATGCAACGCTTGGACTTGCCGAGCAACGTCTGCACTTCCAGACCTTGCGCACGCATCTGCGCCGTCGCATCTTCAAGCGCCGGGCTCACCTGCTTGTCCATGAAACGCTGCACTACCGATTGGCTCGGTTGCAGGTCCAGTTGAGTCAAACGCTCGCTGAAACCACGACGGCCACGTTCCGCCAACTGCGCTTGCTCCTGTTCGATCTGCACGTCCTGGCGCATGGCCTTGTGCAAGCCGAACATGAAGCACACCAGCACCACCGAGAACGGCAGACCCGCCAGCACCACCATGGTTTGCATGGCTTCGAAGTTACCGGCGAACAGCAGGCCGATGGTCACCAGGGTGATCACCGCCGACCAGAAAATCCGCAGCCAGTGCGGGGCGTCTTCGTCGACGTTGCCGCCCTTGCACGACAGATTCGCCATCATCACCGCACCGGAGTCCGCCGGGGTCAGGAACAGCACGAAACCGACAAAGATCGACACGCCGATCACCACCTTCGATGCAGGGTAATGCTCAAGCAACTGGTAGATCGCCATGGACGGCTGCTCCAGCGCTGTCTTCCCGAGCTCCACCGCCCCATGGTTCATCACCAGGTCCAGGGCCGAGTTACCGAAGATCGACAACCACGCCAGGGTGAAACCCAGCGGAATCAGCAACACGCCCGCCACCAGTTCACGCACCGTGCGACCACGGGAAATACGCGCGATGAACATGCCTACGAATGGCGCCCAGGAAATCCACCAGGCCCAATAGAACAGGGTCCACAGGCCCAACCAGCGGTCGGACTTCTCGCTATCGCCTTCGTACACATAGAGGTCGAACGTCTTCAGCACCACGCCGTTCAGGTAGTCACCAACGTTTTGCACAAAGCCGTTGAGCAGGTGCAGAGTCGGGCCGAACAACAGCACGAAAATCAGCAGGCCGCTGAACAGTACGATGTTCAGGTTGGACAGACGGCGGATACCGTTTTCCACACCGGACACGGCGGCGATGGTCGCCACGGTGCTCATCACGATGATCACGATCAGCAGGTTGGTGTTGCTGTGCTCCATGCCGAACAGGTTTTCCAACCCGGAAGACACTTGCAGCGAACCAATCCCCAGGTTCGTCACCAGACCCAACAGGGTCACGAACATGCCGAAGCCGTCCACCGCATGCCCGGCTGCGCCTTTGACCCAGCGCTCGCCCACCAGCGGATACAACGCCGACCGCAACGCCAGCGGCTGGTTATGCCGATAGGCAAAGTACGCCACCGCCAGACCGACCAACGCGTAGATCGCCCAGCCATGCAGGCCCCAATGCAGGAACGTCAGTTGCACCGCCTGACGTGCCGCGAGGTTGCTGCCGGAGACGCCTTCCGGCGGATTGAAGTAGTGATCCAGCGGTTCGGACGCGCCGAAGTACAGCAACGAAATGCCGATACCCGACGAGAACAGCATCCCCGCCCAGGCGCCGTAGCTGAAGTCCGGGGTGTCGTCCTTGCTGCCCAGTTTCAGTTTGCCGTAGGACGAAAACGCCAGGCCGATGACAAAAATCAGGTAGGCGGCAATCACCACCATGTAGTACCAGCCGAAGCTGCGGGACAACCAGGCTTGCGCCATACCGAGCAGTCTGCCGGCCTCTTGCGGGGCGATGATCAGAATGGCGGTCAACAATAGAATCAACGCGGTAGAGGTGTAGAACACCCAACCGTTGACCGTCACCTTCTCCGGTGGGGTCTTTATTAGCGAGGCAGAACTCATGGCACAGATGCTCCAGGCAGTGCGAGAGAAGAACGCAAGACAAACGTGTTACCCGACTAATCGGTTAGTGGGCAGCCGACCGACGGGTGATATAAAGACAGCCCGAAAAAAGCCCGAAGCCCTGAAGCGCCGCAGCGCATAGGTTTCGAGCAGTTTCGGAAGTCGATTTTTCCGCCGCTACCTGTAGGAAAAAATCTGTAGGCAGCGACGATTTGTCGCAGATCTTATTCTTTGTTGATTGAACGTTCAATCAAAACAAAATAGACTGGCCCACAAGCCGATAGACGTTCCACGTCTGCCGGAAGGCCTAAGGAGATGTGCAAGATGCCCAAGGTCGGTATGCAACCCATCCGTCGCCAACAATTGATCGAAGCCACGTTGCTGGCGGTCGACCAGGTCGGAATGGGGGACGCCAGCATTGCGCTGATCGCCCGTTTGGCCGGTGTCTCGAATGGCATCATCAGTCACTACTTTCAGGACAAGAATGGCCTGATCGCCGCCACCATGGGGTACCTGATGACTGTCCTGAGCGAGAACGTCACCGCGCGCCGACAGGCGCTGACAGATGACAGCCCGCGGGCGCATCTGCAGGTGATCATCGAAGGCAACTTCGACGCCAGCCAGGTCAACGGCCCGGCAATGAAAACCTGGCTGGCCTTTTGGGCCACCAGCATGCACCAGCCGTCTTTGCACAGGTTGCAGCGGATCAACGATCACCGTCTGTATTCCAACCTGTGCTGCCAGTTCCGCCGTGTACTGCCGCTCAATGATGCGCGCAGTGCCGCCCGAGGCCTGGCAGCGTTGATTGACGGTTTGTGGTTGCGCGGCGCGCTGTCGGGAGACGCTTTCGACACCGAGCAGGCGCAACAGATCGCTTACGAATACATGGATATCCAATTGGCCAAGCGGGTGAGTTAGAGCACACATAAACGCTCAACCCCTGAACCGCCACTGATCAGCGCACCCAGGCTTCACGGCGCGCCCGGTGGTTAACGCCAACCACTTATGCTCTTGCGAGGACTTTATGGCCCGTTTCGAACTGCAAAAACTCTACATCGATGGCGCGTACAGCGACGCCAGCAGCGACGCCACTTTCGAAGCCATCAACCCGGCTAACGGAGAAGTCCTCGCAAAAGTGCAACGTGCGACCTTCGATGACGTCGAACGCGCCGTCGTCAGCGCCGAAAAGGGCCAGAAGATCTGGGCCGCCATGACCGCCATGGAGCGTTCGCGCATCCTGCGTCGTGCCGTCGACATCCTGCGCGAGCGCAACGATGAACTGGCCGCCCTGGAAACCCTGGACACCGGCAAGTCGTTCTCCGAAACCAAGTATGTCGACATCGTCACCGGCGCTGACGTGCTGGAATACTACGCAGGCCTGGTTCCGGCCATCGAAGGCGAGCAGATCCCGCTGCGCACCACCTCGTTCGTCTACACCCGTCGCGAGCCGCTGGGCGTCGTGGCCGGTATCGGCGCGTGGAACTACCCGATCCAGATCGCGCTGTGGAAATCCGCCCCTGCCCTGGCGGCCGGTAACGCGATGATCTTCAAGCCAAGCGAAGTCACCTCGCTGACCACTCTGAAACTGGCCGAGATCTACACCGAAGCCGGCCTGCCGGACGGCGTGTTCAACGTCCTGACCGGCAGCGGCCGTGAAGTCGGCACCTGGCTGACCGAGCACCCGCGCATCGAAAAAATTTCCTTCACCGGCGGCACCGACACCGGCAAGAAAGTCATGGCCAGCGCTTCGGCCTCGTCGCTCAAAGACGTGACCATGGAACTGGGCGGCAAATCGCCGCTGATCATCTGCGACGACGCCGATCTCGACCGCGCCGCCGATACCGCGATGATGGCCAACTTCTACAGCTCCGGTCAGGTCTGCACCAACGGCACTCGCGTGTTCGTACCGGCTCACCTGAAAGCTGCGTTCGAAGCCAAGATCGTTGAGCGTGTTGCGCGCATCCGCGTCGGCAACCCGGAAGACGAAAACACCAACTTCGGCCCGCTGGTCAGCTTCGCCCACATGGAAAGCGTGTTGGGTTACATCGCCAAAGGTAAGGAAGAAGGCGCCCGTGTTCTGTGCGGCGGCGAGCGTCTGACCGACGGTGAATTCGCCAAAGGCGCGTTCGTGGCACCTACCGTGTTCACCGACTGTACCGACGACATGACCATCGTTCGCGAAGAAATCTTCGGCCCGGTGATGGCGATCCTCACCTACGAAACTGAAGAAGAAGTGATCCGTCGCGCCAACGACACCGACTTCGGCCTGGCCGCCGGTATCGTCACCAAGGACCTGAACCGCGCCCACCGCGTGATTCATCAACTGGAAGCCGGTATCTGCTGGATCAACGCCTGGGGCGAGTCCGACGCGAAGATGCCGGTGGGCGGCTACAAGCAGTCGGGTGTGGGCCGTGAGAACGGGATCAGCTCGCTGAACAACTTCACCCGCATCAAATCGGTACAGGTTGAGCTGGGCGATTACGTCTCGGTGTTCTAAGGCAGCCTCTGCTTCTCCCGGGAGCCCGCTATCGCCAGCAAGCCGGCTCCTACAGGGTTGGCGTCGTGCACAACAGTCACGGCGCCCCGCACTTCTGTAGGAGCCGGCTTGCTGGCGATCGAGTGCGCAGCACTCGCCAAGACCTGACCAACTTCAAAGAGGGTGCACTCAATGTCCCAAGTATTCGATTACATCATCATCGGTGCCGGCTCGGCCGGTAACACCCTGGCGACCCGTCTGACTGAAGACGCAGGCGTCACCGTCCTGCTGCTCGAAGCGGGCGGCCCGGACTACCGTTTCGACTTCCGCACGCAAATGCCTGCGGCACTGGCGTTCCCGCTGCAAGGCCGCCGCTACAACTGGGCCTACGAAACCGATGCCGAGCCACACATGGACGGTCGTCGCATGGAATGTGGTCGCGGCAAGGGCCTGGGTGGTTCTTCGCTGATCAACGGCATGTGCTACATCCGCGGCAACGCGATGGACTACGACGGCTGGGCGAAACTGCCAGGCCTGGAAGACTGGACCTACCTCGATTGCCTGCCGTATTTCCGCAAGGCAGAAACCCGCGATATCGGCCCGAACGACTACCACGGTGGTGACGGCCCGGTCAGCGTGACCACGCCGAAGGCCGGCAACAACCCACTGTTCCACGCCATGGTTGAAGCCGGCGTGCAGGCCGGTTACCCGCGCACCGAAGACTTGAACGGCTACCAGCAGGAAGGCTTCGGCCCGATGGACCGCACCGTGACACCGAAAGGTCGTCGTGCTTCCACCGCCCGTGGTTACCTGGACGTCGCCAAGAAACGTTCGACCCTGACCATCGTCACCCACGCCCTGACCGACAAGATCCTGTTCGACGGCAAGCGTGCGGTCGGCGTGCGTTACCTGGTCGGCGACGCTGAAGAGCGCGTTGAAGTCAAAGCGCGCAAGGAAGTGCTGCTGTGCTCCGGCGCCATCGCTTCGCCGCAGATCCTGCAACGCTCCGGCGTCGGCCCGGCCGAACTGCTGAACAAGCTCGACATTCCGGTGGTCCACGACCTGCCCGGCGTCGGTGAAAACCTGCAGGATCACCTTGAGTTGTACCTGCAATACGCGTGCACCCAACCGGTTTCGCTGTACCCGTCGCTGCTCTGGTACAACCAGCCGGCCATCGGTGCCGAGTGGCTGTTCAACGGCACCGGCATCGGCGCCAGCAACCAGTTCGAAGCCGGCGGTTTCATCCGTACCCGCAAAGAATTCGAATGGCCGAACATCCAGTACCACTTCCTGCCGGTCGCGATTAACTACAACGGCAGCAACGGTGTGAAAGAGCACGGCTTCCAGGCGCACATGGGTTCCATGCGTTCGCCAAGCCGCGGGCGCATCCAGGCCAAGTCCAAGGACCCGCGCCAGCACCCGAGCATCCTGTTCAACTACATGGCTACCGAGCAGGACTGGCAGGAATTCCGCGACGGCATCCGCCTGACCCGTGAAATCATGCAGCAGCCGGCACTGGATGCCTTCCGCGGTCGCGAGATCAGCCCGGGCATCGAAGTGCAAACCGACGAGCAACTGGACAAGTTCATCCGCGAGCACGCCGAAACCGCGTTCCATCCGTCCTGCTCGTGCAAGATGGGCACCGACGACATGGCCGTGGTCGATGGCGAAGGTCGCGTGCACGGCATGCAAGGCCTGCGCGTGGTCGATGCCTCGATCATGCCGATCATCACCACCGGCAACCTCAATGCCCCAACGATCATGATGGCCGAGAAAATCGCCGACAAGATCCGTGGCCGCAAACCGTTGCCGCGCAGCACCGCCACTTACTACGTGGCGGGTGAAGCGCCGGTGAAGGGCAAGCCGATGCGTGAAGTGACCCAGATCGCGTAAGGCGCTATACCGCGTCACGGCCAATCGCTGGCAGGCCAGCTCCCACAGGTTTTATGTCGGCCGCAAAATTTGCGTCCAACTTGGTCACTGTGGGAGCTGGCTTGCCAGCGATGAGGCCAGCCATTCAGCACACATCTTGCCGCCAGACTCAGCAACCCACCCCGACCCCATTCCAAACTTGCTCCTCCCCCCGCACAGGCCTAATCTAGCGCCACACAATCGTTTCACCTCTCCCCTCGCTACACCGCTTCGCCGCCACTCCATACCAAGGAGGTTCCCGAATGTTCGATTTCCATCCCCAGCTCAAGCAGCGTTTTGCTGCATTGCGCACGGGGGCCGAGTTCTTTTCCCTGCGTTATGTGCGCGAATCCGGCCAGTACCTGTCGGTGCGCAAGAACGTCGCCGAACCGCCGAGCCTGAGCCGTGACGAAGGGGCGATGCTGACGGTGCGGGTCAATGGGGTCGAAGCCTATGCCGCGACCAACGATCTGTCACAACAAGGCCTGCAAGCGGCACTGGGCCGAGCCGAACAACAAGCTCGCCGACTCAAGCCCCACGCCCTGCTGGACCTGCGCGACCAGGCTGTTTCGAGTGATCGCGCCGACTACTTCTCGCCGAACCTCGACCAGCCCTTTCCGTCCCTGAGCGATTGCTACCAACTGCTCGGCGCCGAGTCCGCCGCCGTGCCCAAGGACGAGCGCCTGGTGAACTGGCAGGTCAGCGTCGGCATCACCCACGTCGAGCAGATCTACTTGAACAGCGCCGGTGCCGAGCTGCGCCAGGCACAACGATTTGTCTACCCAGGCCTGGACGTCACAGCCTACGACGGCAACGACAGCCAGACTCGCAGCCTCGGCCGCGAGAACTTCGGCCAGCAAGGCGGCGCCGATGTCATCAGCCGTTGCGGCCTGATCGGTGCCGGCGCGCAAGTCGCCGATCAGGCACTGCAATTGCTGCTCGCACCCAACACCCCGCAAGGTCCGCGCGACCTGCTGTTGATGCCCGATCAGATGATGTTGCAGATCCACGAGTCCATCGGCCATCCGCTGGAACTGGACCGCATCCTCGGCGACGAGCGCAATTACGCCGGCACCAGCTTCGTCAAAGCCGAGGATTTCGGCAGCCTGCAATACGGTTCCAAACTGCTCAACGTGACCTTCGACCCGGACATCCCCGAACAGCTCGCCAGTTACGGCCATGACGACGACGGCACCGCTGCGAGCAAACAATTCCTGATCCGCGAAGGCCTGTTGCTGCGCCCGTTGGGCGGCGCGCTGTCGCAGTTCCGCGCCGGCATGGATGGCGTCGCCAACAGCCGCGCCTGCGGCTGGAACCGTCCGCCGATCGACCGCATGGCCAACCTCAATATCGAGCCCGGCGATCAGCCGCTGGAAC
Source organism: Pseudomonas sp. Irchel s3b5 (assembly GCF_900187435.1). Classification (NCBI taxonomy): domain Bacteria; kingdom Pseudomonadati; phylum Pseudomonadota; class Gammaproteobacteria; order Pseudomonadales; family Pseudomonadaceae; genus Pseudomonas; species Pseudomonas sp. Irchel s3b5. The sequence goes on along the minus strand of NZ_FYDY01000029.1, from coordinate 14,350 downwards.
AACTGATCGGCAACATCGAACACGGCATTCTGATGAGCACCAACCGCTCGTGGTCCATCGATGATGCGCGCAACAAATTCCAGTTCGGCTGTGAATGGGGCCAGTTGATCGAGAATGGCGAGCTCAAAGGCGTGGTGAAAAATCCGAATTACCGGGCGATTTCCGCGCAGTTCTGGAAGAGCCTCAGCGCCGTCGGCGATGCCAACACCTTCAAGGTGCTCGGCACCCCGAACTGCGGCAAGGGCGAACCGAATCAGGTGATTCGCGTCGGCCATGCCTCGCCGGCATGCGTGTTCAGCAACGTTGATGTGTTTGGGGGAGATGCCTGATGAGTACATCGAAAGCTCAGGCCGAGTCTTTCAAGACTTTGGTCGCCGGGTTACGCGAAGCGCTGCAAGAGCCGGAACAATTCACCCTCAGCTACGCCGCCGAGTCGTCGGCCTTCGTGCGCTTCAACCACGCCAAGGTCCGTCAGGCCGGACAGGTGCAGCAAGCGAACATCGGCCTGAAACTGATCAACGATGGCCGCCACGCCGACCTGCAAATCACGCTGGCGGGCGACCCGGAAGTTGACCTTCAGCGTCTGCTGGAAGGCGTGCAACAGCTGCGCGAAACCCTGCCGCTGCTGCCTCAGGATCCGTACCTGCTGCTCAACCATAACGGCTGGCAGAGCACGAATGTGCAGGAGCATCCGCTGCCGGATACAGAACAGGTGGTCGCTGAGATTGCCCAGGCCGCCGAAGGTCTGGACCTGGTCGGCTTTTACGCGGCCGGTCCCATCAGTCGTGGTTTTGCCAGTTCTTCAGGCGCGTTCGGTTGGCATCAGGCCAACAGCTTCAATTTCGATTTCAGCCTGTTCCACGCAAACGGCCAGGCAGTAAAAGCGAGCTATGCCGGGCACGACTGGAGCAGTGAAGGGTTTGCCAAACGCTTCCAGCAGGCACGTAAACAACTGGAATATCTGGGTCGCCCATTGCGCACCCTGGCACCGGGTCAGTACCGCGCCTACCTCGCGCCGGCCGCGCTGGAAGAAATCATGGGCATGCTCTGCTGGGGCGGTTTTTCAGCGCAGTCGATTGCCAGCAAAAGCAGCCCGCTGCAGAAGCTCTACGGCGGCGATCAACGCTTCAGCCCGCTGGTCTCGCTGGATGAAAAAGTCAGTGGTTCCTTAAGCCCGGCGTTTTCCGAGGAAGGCTATCCGCGCAGCGATCTTCAGTTGATAGTCGAGGGCAATGCAGGCGCGCAACTGGTCGGTTCACGCAGTGCCGCTGAGTATGGCCTCACGGCCAATGGCGCCGACGGTGGCGAATCACCGAGCGCGTTGAACATGCAGGCCGGGGCATTGCCTGAAGCGGACATCCTCAAACAACTCGGCACCGGCTTGTACATCAGCAACCTGTGGTACCTGAACTTCTCGGATCAACCGGCGGCACGCCTGACTGGCATGACGCGCTTTGCGACGTTCTGGGTCGAGAATGGCGAGATCCAGGCGCCGGTGAGCACCATGCGGTTTGATGACAGTGCGTTCAGCCTGCTGGGTTCGCAACTGGAAGCGCTGACAGAGGAGCGCGAGTTGCTGTTATCGGCCAGTACGTACAGCCAGCGGGCGACAGCTTCTGCGTTGTTGCCGGGGGCCCTTGTCAGCCGATTGACCTTGACCCTGTAACACCGCAATACCCTGTAGGAGCTGGCTTGCCAGCGATCGCGGTCTTTCAGCCGACAACTATGTTGAATTTGACCGCCTCATCGCCGGCAAGCCAGCTCCTACAGTATCGGTGAAACGCTGATATTCCCTGACAAGAGGTCCCATGCCCAACCGCCCGCCTCTCGACGCCGTGACCGCCCGCTGGATACCGTGGGTGGTCGCCATTGCTTTCTTCATGCAGTCCCTCGATGGGACGATCCTCAATACCGCCCTGCCGGCCATGGCCCAGGATCTGGCGGAAGACCCGTTGCGCATGCAAGGCGTGATCATCGCCTACATGCTCACCGTCGCCTTGTTGATCCCCGCGTCGGGCTGGATTGCCGATCGCTTCGGCACCAAGAAAATCTTCTTCAGCGCGATCTTGCTGTTCAGCCTCGGCTCGTTGCTCTGCGCACTGTCGACCACACTGACTCAGTTGATCGGCGCCCGAGTGATTCAAGGCCTGGGCGGTGCCTTGATGCTGCCGGTCGGGCGGCTGGTGGTGCTGCGGGCGTACCCGCGCTCGGAACTGGTGCGGATCATGGGCTTCATCACTATTCCCGGTCTGCTCGGTCCGTTGATCGGCCCGACCCTGGGCGGCTGGATGGTGCAATTCCTGACCTGGCACTGGATCTTCCTGATCAACCTGCCGGTGGGGTTGGTCGGCTGCTACGCCGTGTGGAAATTCATCCCTGACCTGCGCGGCGCTGAACGCACGCGTTTCGATAGCTTGGGATTTGTGCTGTTCGGCGCAGCGATGATTCTGATCACCATCGCCATGGAAGGCCTGGGTGAACTGCACCTGCCGCACTTGCGGGTGATGTTGTTGCTGTTCGGTGGCATGGCGTGCCTCGCCGCGTACTGGCTGCGTGCCGGGCATATCGAAAACCCGCTGTTCGCACCGTCGCTGTTCAAGACCCGGACCTTTGCCGTGGGCATTCTCGGTAACCTGTTCGCCCGCCTCGGCAGTGGCGCCCTGCCTTTTCTGGTGCCATTGTTGCTGCAAGTCGCATTGGGTTATTCGCCGTCCCAGGCCGGGATGAGCATGTTGCCGCTCGCCGCGGCGGCGATGGTTGCCAAGTGGGTGGCACGCCCGCTGATCGAGCGTTTGGGTTACCGCATCGTGCTCACCGGTAACACCCTGGCGCTGGGGATCATGCTCGCGAGCATGGGCCTGGTCAGCGAGCAGACGCCATATTGGCTGCTGTTGTGTCAGCTGGCGGTCCTTGGCGCGATCAACTCTTTGCAGTTCACCGCGATGAACACCGTGACCCTGATCGATCTCGACGACGCCAGCGCCAGCAGCGGCAACAGCCTGCTGTCGGTGGTCGCGCAATTGTCCCTGAGCCTCGGCGTTGCGTGTGCGGGTGCATTGCTCGGTGGTTTCACGGCGGAGATTGGAAGCAGCGGCGTCGAGACGGTGCTCGGTGCGTTCCAGCTGACGTTTGTGACCGTCGGAATCATGGCCATGCTGGCCGCGACGATCTTCTCGCAGCTCTCAAAGGAAGACGGACGGCGCGTCAAACGTCCGGAACAGCACATCGAACCTTAGGGCGAATGGCCACCGGACTGGTACACTGCGCGACATTTTGTTTTGCAGGCCAGTCCCGTGACCACCATCGCCACCGAATTTAATACTTTGCCGCTGTCCGCCGCCATGCTGGCTAACCTCGACTCCCTCGGTTATGCCCAGATGACGCCGATCCAGGCGCAAAGCTTGCCGGTGATCCTCAAGGGGATGGACCTGATCGCCCAGGCCAAGACCGGCAGCGGCAAGACCGCCGCCTTCGGTATCGGCCTGCTGAACCCGATCAATCCGCGCTACTTCGGTTGCCAGGCGTTGATCCTGTGCCCGACCCGTGAGCTGGCTGACCAGGTCGCCAAGGAAATCCGTCGTCTGGCCCGTGCCGAAGACAACATCAAGGTCCTGACCCTGTGTGGCGGCGTGTCCCTCGGCCCGCAGATCGCTTCGCTGGAACACGGCGCGCACATCATCGTCGGCACCCCGGGGCGCATCCAGCAGCACCTGCGCAAGGGTTCGCTGGTCCTTCACGGCCTCAATACCCTGATCCTCGACGAAGCCGACCGCATGCTCGACATGGGTTTCTACGATTCCATCGAAGAAATCATCATGCAGTCCCCGGAGCGTCGTCAGACGTTGCTGTTCTCCGCCACGTACCCGGTGGGCATCAAGCAACTGGCGTCGAAGTTCATGCGCAACCCGCAGCAGGTTAAAGCTGAAGCGTTCCACGACGACACGCAGATCGAGCAGCGCTTCTACGAAATTTCCCCTGACGACCGCATGAGCGCGGTGACCAAGGTCCTGGGTCACTTCCGTCCGGCGTCCTGCGTCGCCTTCTGCTACACCAAGCAGCAAGTGCAGGAAACCGTTGATCACCTGTCCTCCAAAGGCATTTCCGCCGTCGGCCTGCACGGCGATCTGGAACAGCGCGACCGCGATCAGGTGCTGGCAATGTTCGCCAACCGCAGTACTTCGGTATTGGTTGCCACCGACGTTGCTGCCCGTGGTCTGGACATCGATTCCCTGGACATGGTGATCAACGTCGAGCTGGCCCGTGATTCGGAAATCCACATCCACCGCGTCGGCCGTACCGGTCGTGCCGGTGAGAAAGGCCTTGCGATCAGCCTGGTCGCGCCGTCGGAAGCGCAGCGTGCGCAGGCCATCGAACTGTTGCAAAAAACGCCATTGACCTGGGATCAGGTGGACAACCTCGTCTCCCAGGGCGGCGGTCCGCTGCTGCCGCAGATGAGCACCCTGTGCATTGGCGCCGGCCGTAAAGACAAGGTTCGCCCAGGTGACATCCTTGGCGCCCTGACCGGTGACGCCGGCATCCCCGGTGCCCAGGTCGGCAAGATCGCGATCTTCGACTTCCAGGCTTACGTGGCCGTGGATCGCAGCGTCGCCAAGCAGGCCCTGCAGCGTTTGAACGACGGCAAGATCAAGGGCCGTTCGTTGCGCGTTCGCATCCTCTGATTGATTCACTGTAGGAGCCTGCTTGCTGGCAATGAACGATGACGCGGTCGACCCGATGGACCGCAGCGTCTGCAGCGCCAGCAAGCCGGCTCCTACAGGTTTTGCGTTGGATTAAAAAATTGTGAGGACACCGTTTTGCGCTCTACCGAAGTCGTGATCATTGGCGCTGGCGCCGCAGGGTTGATGTGTGCGCTGACCGCCGCCGGGCGCGGGCGCAAGGTGTTGTTGCTCGACCATGCCAACAAGGCCGGCAAGAAAATCCTGATGTCGGGCGGTGGCCGCTGCAATTTCACCAACATGTACACCGAACCGAGCAATTTCCTTTCGCAAAACGCGCACTTCTGCAAATCTGCCCTGGCCCGCTATACCCAGTGGGATTTCATCGGCATGGTGGCCAAGCACGGCGTGCCGTACCACGAGAAAAAACTCGGCCAGTTGTTCTGCGATAACAAATCCAGCGACATCCTGGAAATGCTGCTCAACGAGTGCGACCAGGTTGGCGTCAGCCTGCACCTGGACACGTCGATCCAGACCATCGAGAAGCTTGAAAAAGGCTACTTGCTGGATACAACGCTTGGCCAAGTGACGTGCGAATCCCTGGTGATCGCCACTGGCGGTCTGTCGATCCCGACCCTGGGCGCCACCGGTTTTGGTTATCAAGTGGCCAAGCAGTTCGGTCACGAGCTACTACCGACCCGCGCCGGCCTGGTGCCGTTTACCATCACCGATCAGCTCAAGGAACTGTGCACCGAGCTGTCGGGTACGTCGGTCGATTGCCTGGTGAGCTGCAACGAGCAGAGTTTCCGCGAGAACATCCTGTTCACCCACCGCGGCCTCAGCGGCCCGGCGATTTTGCAGATTTCTTCGTTCTGGGAATCCGGTGACACGGTCGAGATCAACCTGATGCCTGATCACGACGTGCCGGGCTGGCTGCAACAACAGCAAGCTGAACGCCCCAACAGCGAGCTGAAAACCCTGCTCGGTGAAATCTTCACCAAGAAGATGGCCAACTTGCTGGCGGACAACTGGTTCGTCTCCAAACCGATGAAGCAGTACACCCACGCCGAAATGGCCGCCATCGCTGAAAAACTGGCGAGCTGGAAAGTCGTGCCCGCCGGCACTGAAGGCTATCGCACGGCCGAGGTGACCCTTGGCGGCGTCAACACCAATGAAGTGTCGTCCAAGACCATGGAATCGCTGAAAAGCCCAGACCTGTACTTCATCGGCGAAGTGCTCGACGTGACCGGGCATTTAGGCGGATTCAATTTCCAGTGGGCCTGGGCCTCGGGCTACGCGGCTGCGCAATACGTCTGACACCCAAAGCCCTGTAGGAGCTGGCTTGCCAGCGATGCGGACAACACGGTCTACCAGGCAGACCGCGTGACCATTCATCGCCAGCAAGCCGCCCCTACAAATGCCGCGTGTCACAGGGAAGGAACAGATTTTGCTGTCTGATGTGATCGACGCCATTGCGTCGGCGTCATTAGTGGCTCAATTTAGCGTCATTGCCTCGGAAGGCCTTCGCACTTCATGTCATCGACTTCGTTCCGTCAGTCTCTGCGGCGCCTGTGGGCGCTGGATAAATTCAGCTACAGCGTGCGGGTGTTCATTGCCCTGACCGGCACCATGGCGCTGTGTTGGTATCAGGATGAAATGGGGCTGCTGATTCCCTTGTTCCTGGGGATTATCGCCAGCGCCCTGGCCGAAACCGACGACAGTTGGCAGGGCCGTCTCAACGCGCTGGCGGTGACGCTGGTGTGTTTTGCCGTTGCCGCCCTGTCCGTCGAACTGCTCTTCCCCTACCCCTATCTCTTCGTCATCGCTTTCGCCCTCGCCGCGTTCTGCCTGACCATGCTCGGCGCGCTGGGCGAACGCTATGGCGCGATTGCCTCAGCGACGCTGATTCTGTCGGTCTACACCATGATCGGTGTGGACCAGCGCGGTGGCGCGGTCACCGACTTCTGGCACGAACCGGTGTTGCTGGTGGCCGGCGCGGCCTGGTACGGCTTGCTGTCGGTGTTGTGGCAGGCGCTGTTTTCCAATCAACCGGTGCAGCAGAGCCTGGCGCGGTTGTTCCGGGAGCTGGGGTTTTACCTGAAGCTGAAATCGTCGCTGCTTGAACCCATTCGCCAGTTGGACGTCGAGGCGCGTCGCCTGGAGTTGGCCCAGCAGAACGGGCGCGTCGTTGCCGCATTGAACGCGGCCAAGGAAATTATCCTGCACCGGGTCGGCAACGGTCGTCCGGGCTCGAAAGTCAGTCGCTACCTGAAGCTGTATTTCCTCGCCCAGGACATCCACGAGCGCGCCAGTTCCTCGCACTACCCCTATAACGCGCTGGCGGAAGCGTTTTTCCACAGTGACGTGCTGTTCCGCTGTCAGCGCCTGCTGCGCCAGCAAGGCAAGGCCTGCCGGGCCCTGGCCGAATCGATCCAGATGCGCCAGCCGTTCACCTACGACGCCAGCTTCGCCGAAGCCTTGAGCGATCTTGATGCTTCTCTCGAACACCTGCGCGTCCAGAGCAACCCGGCCTGGCGCGGCTTGCTGCGCTCGTTGCGGGCGCTGGCGGCCAACCTTGGCACTCTCGACCGGTTGCTCAGCGACGCCAGCAACCCCGACGCCCTGGCCGATGCCACTGACAGCAGCCTGCTCGATCGCTCGCCACGCAGCCTCAAGGACGTATGGCTGCGGTTACGCACACAGCTGACGCCGACTTCCCTGCTGTTCCGTCATGCCCTGCGATTGCCCCTGGCCTTGTGCATCGGCTACGCCATGGTGCATTTGATCCACCCGTCCCAAGGTTACTGGATCATTCTGACGACGCTGTTTGTCTGCCAGCCGAATTACGGCGCGACCCGCCGCAAACTCGGTCAACGGATCGTCGGCACCGCCATCGGCCTGACCCTGGCCTGGGCGCTGTTCGACCTGTTCCCCAATCCGCTGATCCAGTCGTGCTTCGCCATTGCCGCCGGCGTGGTGTTCTTTACCAACCGCACCACCCGCTACACCTTGGCGACAGCAGCGATCACCTTGATGGTGCTGTTCTGCTTCAATCAGGTCGGCGATGGTTACGGGCTGTTCCTGCCACGATTGTTCGATACCTTGCTTGGCAGCCTGATCGCCGGGCTGGCGGTGTTCCTGTTCCTGCCGGACTGGCAGGGTCGACGCCTGAACAAGGTGCTGGCCAATACGTTGTCCTGCAACAGCATTTACTTGCGCCAGATCATGCAGCAATACGCTGATGGCAAAAGTGACGACCTGGCCTATCGCCTAGCCCGCCGCAACGCGCACAACGCCGACGCCGCGCTGTCGACCACCCTGGCCAACATGCTGATGGAGCCGGGGCATTTCCGTAAGGAGGCGGACGTGGGTTTCCGTTTCCTGGTGCTGTCACACACGCTGCTCAGTTACCTCTCAGGCCTGGGCGCGCATCGGGAAACCCCGCTGCCGGCGGACGTGCGCGAGCACTTGATCGAAGGCGCTGGCGCGAAGCTGGCCGCCAGCATCGACGAGATCGCCCAAGGGTTGGCGAGCAAATCCTCGGTGGCGATTCAGAGTGATGAAGAGGAAGCGCTGGCCGACATGCTTGAGCAGATGCCGGATGAGATCGATGAAGGCCAGCGTTTGGTGCAGACGCAATTGGCGTTGATCTGTCGGCAGCTTGGGCCGCTGCGGACATTGGCGGCGCACCTGATCAAGGACAGCCGTGAGGGTTGAGATTTTCGCTGTCCGGACCGACGCAATCGCTGGCAAGCCAGCTCCCACAGGGTTATCTGGTGGTCACACGTTTTGCGTTCGCCCACTGTGGGAGTGGGCTTGCCCGCGATGAGGCCGGCAAAAACAACATGGATTCTGGACCCGCCTACTCACATTCCATGCTGCCTCATCAATTTGGCATAACTCCCGTCCGCCTTCATCGCCGCGATCTCCCGCTCAAAACCGGCGACAATTTGCTTGTGCCTGGGGTTCTTCAGGCTGACCAGGATGTGCAGGCTGTTCTCACTCAGAGGCCTCGGCAGAAACTCAACCGCGTTACGCACACTGGGCGCTTCACGGGCCAGGTAGTAGCGCGCGACGTATTCGTCTTCAAGGGTCAACTTGACCCGATCGGCAGCGAGCATGCGCACCGCCATGGCGAAGCTGTGCACCGGGACTTTCTGCAGGGATTCGTCTTTATCGAACGCCGGTGAATAGGCATAACCGCGCACGATCGCAATCGGGTAAGTGTGCAGTTGCTGCAAACTGTTGTACTCGATCGGCGCGTCTTTGCGCTTGAGAAAGCGCACGCGGTTGAGCAGGTACTCGCTGGAAAACTGACCCAGCTTTTTGCGCTCGTCGTTGTACCAGGCGTTGACGAGCACGTCGTATCGCCCTTCGCCCAATCCCATCAGCGCCCGGGCCCAAGGCACCTGCTCAAATTCACTGGCATAACCGGCCCTGGCCAATGCAGTGCTGACAATATCCGTGGCCAAGCCACCATTGACGAGCGTGGCATCGGTAAAAGGTGGCCAGGCATCAGCAACCAGGCGCAGCTTTTCTGCTGCCACCCCCTGAGCCAGCAACAGCAATCCAGTCAAGGCAAAGGCTCGATGCAATCGCGGCATGCTAGAAAGTCCTTAGCGGGCGGTCAGCCCTTCTTGTTTTCAGCCAAAACCCCAAGGCTCGTCTTGCAAACCTTGGCTCATGGGAACCACTGCACAGCGCTGCATTGCAGATTACACAAAGACGACAAGGCCGCGAGAATCGAATGATGGCATTTTGGCCTTTGTTACAGATTCCTCCGCCATAAAGACTTCTGGCGCGAGTGCGCTTAGTATCGGAGCGACGTTTTCAGGGAATCAAAACATGACAGTCGATTGGATCTGCAAGCATCACAGCGACCTGGGCAAAGAACAGCTCTATGCCATTTTGAAGCTGCGCGCCGAGGTGTTCATCGTCGAGCAGCAATGCGCTTATCAAGACGTGGATGGCCAGGACCTGGAAGGTGACACCTGCCACTTGATGGCCTGGGACGGCAATCAACTGGTAGCTTATCTGCGGCTGCTCGACCCGGAACTGCAAGGCGGGGACGTGGTGATTGGCCGAGTGATCATCGCCCCGCACGCACGTGGCGCCGGGCTTGGACACACGTTGATGGACCAGGCGCTGGAGCAGATTGAAGAACGCTGGCCGCAAACGCCGATTTACCTCTCGGCCCAGACGCATTTGCAGGGGTATTACGGGCGGTACGGGTTTGTCGTGACAGGTGAGGAGTTTGTCGAGGATGGCATTCCACACATTGGAATGCGCCGTCCCTGACGGCCCCATCGCTGGCAGGCCAGCTCCCGCAGGGTACCGATTGGATTGAGTAATTTTGATCCAAACGCGATTACTGTAGGAGCGAGCTTGCTCGCGATGGCGTCAGCTCAGGCAACGCAAACCTCAGGGATACTCCAACACCGCCTTGATCTGCCGCAGATTACGCTCGATCCAACCGCGATCAATCGCCCCCCACTCGCGAATCCGATAACGCCCCGCATGGTTGCGTGCACCTTCTTCCTGCTCGAATTCGCAGACGATATCCAGATCCGCCAACGCCGCGATGGTGTCCTGAGCCGTGCGCCGGGGCATGCCGGTAGTCTCGGTCAGGGCCGGGACGCTGCTGGCCAGCCCGCTGTCGATCAGGTACGCCACGTACAAGCGGCGATAGAAGCTGCTTTTGGTCTTGCTCACGTCCATCCAATACTCCTTAAAAGATCGCAGCCTGCGGCAGCGCCTACAGATCCCGCCACGTCAGGTAGACCCGCACATCAAATTCGACCTGGTGATACCCCGGCAGCATGTGTTCGCACAGTTTGTAGAACGCCTTGTTGTGGTCCGATTCCTTGAAGTGCGCCAGCTCATGCACGACGATCATTTTCAGGAACTCGGACGGTGCTTCCTTGAACAACGAAGCGATGCGGATTTCCTTCTTGGCCTTGAGCTTGCCGCCCTGCACCCGGGAAATCGTGGTATGCAGGCCCAACGCGCGGTGAGTCAGGTCCAGACGATTGTCGAACAGCACTTTGTCGATAGACGGGGCATTTCGCAGGTATTCCTGCTTGAGGTCCAGCGCATAGGTGTACAGCGCCTTGTCGCTCTGCACCCCGTGCTTTTCCGGGTAACGCTGGGTCAGGTAATCGCCCAGCCGACCGTCGGCGATCAGCTGTCGCACCTGGTCCTGCAAGTTGGCGGGATAAGCCTGGAGGTATTTCAACGCGGTCATCGGGGCGGCAATACAGGTCACTAAAAGGTCGCCAGTGTAGCGAATTCAGCGGGTCAGCGCGCTCCAGTCGAAGGGCTGTACAAACTCACCGGCGTCTTCAGACGTCATCGGCCGCGCCACCAGAAACCCTTGTACATACTCGCAGCCATTGGCTTGCAGCCACTCATATTGCGCGACCGTTTCCACCCCTTCGGCAATCACCAGCATGCCGAACTGTTTGCACAGGTCGATCACACTGCGCACCAGTGCCGCGTCTCGAACGGAATCCGGCAGCCGGGCGATCAAGTGACGGTCGAGCTTGAGGGTGTCCAGTTCCAGGTCGCGCAGATGCGACAGCGAGCAATGTCCGCAGCCGAAATCATCCAGCGCCACACGCACCCCCAGGTTGCGCAGCAGACGCAGTTGTTTACGCGTCTCTTCAGGGTTGTGCATCAAGGCTTCTTCCGTGACCTCGAGCTCCAGATGACGCGCCTGCAAGCCATGGCGCTCAAGCACCTGGCGCAATTCAGTGGCCAGATTGGGCATGCCGAACTGCGTGCAGCTCAAACTGACGCCCACGACCAGGTCTTCGGTAAACAGTGTTTCCCAGGCTTTACGCTGGCCTGCGCTGCAATGGTAAATCCAGCTGCCCAGACGACTGATCAGCCGCGCTTCTTCCAGCAAAGGTAAAAACAGACCCGGCGGCACATCGCCGACGCTCGGGTGCTGCCAGCGCAGCAAGGCCTCGAACCCGCGAATCCGCCCGTCGACAATCGACACCTGAGGTTGATACACCAAGTTGAAATCACGGTTCTCGATGGCGGTGCGCACGCTGTCTTCAAGCATCAGCCGCGAGCGTGCCCGCCCGTTCATGTCATGATCGTAGAAACGATATTGCTGACGCCCGGCGCGCTTGGCTTCATACATGGCGATGTCAGCCGCCCGCAGCAGACCATCCAGGTTGGCACCGCAATCGGGGAACGTAGCGATACCGATGCTGGCCCCCAAGGCCATGTCCAGACCATCGATCTGCTGACAGATCGACACCCGCTCGATGAGTTTTTCGGCAATCTTGGCCGCTTGCTCGGGGAACTCCAGATCCAGCAGCGCGGTGAACTCATCACCCCCCATGCGGGCCAGAATGTCGAAGGGCCGCAAGCAGGATTTCAACTGTTCGGACACCCAACGCAACACACGGTCACCGGCATCGTGCCCCAGGGAATCGTTGACGCGCTTGAAGCCGTCGAGGTCCAGATACAGCAGCACCCAGGCACTCCCGGAACGCTCGCCCCGCAGCAGCAGGTTTTCCGCTGTCTGGTAAAAACCCCGGCGATTGAGCAAACCGGTCAGCGGGTCGGTGACCGCCTGAAACTCCAGTTGCTGATGCAGATGACGCACCACCGACATGTCCAGCACGGTCACCACCATCGCATGTTGCTCAGAGGGCAAAGGCGCGCAGGACAACGCCACCGGCACTTGCTGACCTGGCGCCGTGCGCAATACGGCGTCGTGCAGACGCAGGGTCTCACGACGTTTGTAACCGGCGAAAAACTCGGAATCGGCCCAGATTGGAAAATGCGGTTTTTGCAGGTAGTCGAGAAACTCTTTGCCTTGCAGCTCCTGCACCGTCGCGTTGAGCAGCCGCGACATGGCCGGGTTGGCGAAGCGAATGACCCCGTCCTCACCCAACACCAGGATCCCTTCGGCGGTGTTATCCAGCACCGAAGCATTGAAGGCGCGTGCGCTCTCCAGATCGTGGCTCAGACGCTGCAGTTGTCGGCGATTGCGCTGATGTTCGAGCAGCGCCTGGACCTTGGGTTTGAGGATCTGCGGATCGAAGGGTTTGAACAGGTAATCCACGGCACCACTGGCGTAACCCTTGATTACCGCATCCGGCGACTGCTCATTGGCGGTCAGGAAGATGATCGGTGTGAGACGGGTTCGCTGGCTGCCGCGCATCAGGCGGGCCACTTCAAATCCGTCCATGCCCGGCATCTGCACGTCCAGCAGCACCAGGTCGACATCATGCTCAAGCAACAAGCCGAGCGCCTCGAAACCCGAGGCGGCGGTAATGACCTGCCAGTCCTGACGCTGCAACAACGCGCGCATGCTGATCAGGTTTTCAGGGTAGTCGTCGACAATCAGTAACGTTGAGTTGCCTTCGACGGACGTGGGTTGCGCGCATTCCATGCTGCTTCTCTTTGTGCGAGGCCAGGCCGGCTTCTCGTGAAAACCGGACAAATACTAAGCCATTACTCTAGACCTGGATCCAAAAAAGCAGAAGCCATCAGAGCGCCATCACCTAACCAAAGGGTTAACTCGCCGACTAACGGTCACCTCTACAGCCCGCTAAAACCGGGAAGGATGGCACTTCGACAGGATGTTGGCGCCAACGAACCGCCAGACGGGCGTTAACAAAACACCCCTCTGCGCTTATAAAGACCGCCCCAAAAGGTGCGGGCTAGAGCTTCTGGCACGCCCGTGCAGCACGACCAAAATGGAAGAACCTACATGATCGATCTCGCAACCTGGAACCTAAGCGTCCCCGTTGGCAGCCCGCCGTACACAGTAGAAACCTCCAAACTGGTAGACGGCTTCAAGGATCAGTACTTCCATTCCGATACCGGCACATTGTTTTTCTGGACGCCGGTGACCGGCTCACGAACCGAAAATGCTATTTATCCCCGCACAGAACTGCGTGAAACCTACAGCAACGGCACCCTGCGCAACTGGTACTACCCCGACGCCGACAACACCTTGCGCGCCACCCTGGCAGTGAACCAGGTGCCGAGTTCGGGGAAGATTGTCATCGGCCAGATCCATGCCTATCAAAGTCAAAAACCCATGGTGAAGGTGGAGTACCAGTACAAAACCGACACCGAGACAGGCAACATCGTCGCCAAAGTGCGCATGCACCCCTATGACGACACAGGACGGGTAATCACCATCGCCACCGGCGTCAAACTCGACCGCGAATTTTCCTACCTCATTCACCTCAGCCCCGGCGGCGCATTGGGCATCAGCGCGGCGGGCTACACGTGGGACACCAACATCAGCACGACCTGGCGCGAGAAACCGCTGTACTTCAAGGCCGGGGTCTATGTGCAGGACAACACCGGGTACACCAGCGAAGGCGGGAAGGTGACGTTCAGCAAGCTGGATATTGATCACGACAAGTAACGCCGAACACTCAGTGGCGAGGGAGCTTGCTCCCGTCGGGTCGCGAAGCGTCCCAAAAAAGAAGGACCGCTGCGCAGTCCAGCGGGAGCAAGCTCCCTCGCCACAAAGTCGATTCATCGCCCACAAAAAACCCGCCTTTCGGCGTAATGCTGTTCACTTAAGCATTTGAGCTCGCGCAGGGCTTCCTAGAAAATCCGATGCCAGACCTCTGGCATCGGATTTTTTATGTCTGTTCAACAAGACCTGCTCGACCTCGGCGACCTTTTCAACT
>NZ_FYDY01000028.1:0-70443 GCF_900187435.1 Pseudomonas sp. Irchel s3b5 | reverse complement strand
GTTGATGAATCGGTGCTGATCTACAACGCGGAGCGGCCACATCTGGCCTTGAAATACAAAACGCCCGATGCAGTGCATCGGGCGTTTTGAGACTGAAACAGGTGTAAACCTATTTCAGGACTAGACACGAATGTTTTTACCCGCGCCAAAAAAGATCGTAGCCTTCGGCAGCGCCTACAAAGTCATCCGAAGGCTGCGATCTTTTGAGCTTCTGGCGTTTACCAGGTCACGCCAAACCCGGCTGTGTAGCGGGTCTTGTCCAGATCGGCATCGTCGGTGCCGTCGATGATATTGCGTTCCGCCTTCAGATTGAGCGATGCCCAGTCGGTCACCTTGTAGCGCAGGCCTATCTCTGTATCCAGCGCGTAATTGGCCACATCTGTCAGCGGCTTGCCCACCTCGCCGTTAGTGAAGAACTCCACTTTCTTGCCCACCAGGTAACGGTTGTAATCCCACTTCATGGCCACGGAATAGAAGTTCTCCTTGCTGCCGTCGGCGAACTCATAGTCCGTGCGGTTGACCAACGAACCGAGAGAGAACGCGCCCAGCTCATTGTCCCAGAACTGATAACCAGGACCGGTACCGGCCGTGCGCTGGCGGGAAAGATCTTCAACCTTGTCACGCTTGTAGACCAGGCGACCTTGCCAGAACCACTTGTCAGTGAGGAAACGGTCAAGGGAATATTCGCCGCGCCAGTTGTCTGTCGTGACCACGTCATCCTGGAACTCCCGGTTGTACTCGCCTTCGGCGATGTGCCGCCAGCGACCATGGCGCGCAGAAGTCCTGAAGTCGATATCGTAATCGTCGGTGTCATTGTCGGCGCGCTGGTAATCCAGAGCAGCGTCAATGCTGCCCTTCCAGACCAGATCTTCGACCACTGGCTTGGGCTTGAGCATCTGCTGGATGCTCGCGAGCGCGACCGTCTTGGGCGCATCACCATTGACCAGGGTCACCTTGCCATCCTCCGCGGCGTGCAGCGACTTGGTCACCTCCCCGGTGTAGGCATCCTGTTTGACCAACAAGTGCTGGTCACTCTCAAGGGTTTTCACCTTGCTCCAGTCGATCGGTACCGCACCGGCGTACTCGGTCTGGACCAACAACTTTCCGCCATCGAACAGAATGATCTTGCCACTCAACTTGTCACCGTTCTTCAACCAGACGGTATCAGCGAGCAAGGGCATAGAAGCACTGACGACAGCGAGACACAGCAGGGTTCTGGACAACATAAACAGATAGAGGCTCTGGAATTCGAAAAAAGTCGGCATTATCCGTAGGAATAGTGCACTAGCAAGGACTGACCCGACGATTTCTATTGAGTTCATTTCTCAATTGGCGATCCAGGATTTACTCTACAAACGGTACTGTGCATTTTTCAGGAACTCTGGACGTGACCGAATCCACCCCCGAACCCGAGAGCGCCGCGCAAATCCGACGCACGGCGCTGTATCTGACCCTCGCGCAAGTGCCCGAAGGTAAAGTTGTGAGCTACGGTCACTTGGCCGAGCTCGCGGGACTGGGTCGCGCTGCCCGCTGGGTGGGGCGCACCCTCAGCCAATTGCCGGGCGACAGCAAATTACCCTGGCATCGTGTGCTGGGCGCAGGTGGCCGCCTGAGCCTGCCGGCCGGGAGCCCTTCGGGAGACGAACAGCGTGCCCGACTGCGCATGGAAGGGATCAGTGTCCTGAATAATCGTGTTGATATTCAGCGCCATGGCTGGCGTCCGGTAGAGCACAGCGGTTAGAGTGCGCGCTTTGTTTCCGTATTTCTTGAGGCAGACTTCAGCCCATGCCCCGTAAAACCTGGCGCGCCGCGCTCGCCGCTTATGCCAGCCCATCGACACTTGTGCTGTTGTTGCTTGGTTTCGCCGCCGGCCTGCCCTACATGCTGGTGTTTTCGACGCTTTCGGTCTGGTTGCGTGAAGCCGGTGTGGCTCGCGAAACCATTGGCTACGCAAGCCTGATCGGACTGGCCTACGCCTTCAAGTGGGTCTGGTCCCCCCTGCTCGACCAATGGCGCCTGCCACTGCTGGGCAAACTCGGTCGACGACGATCCTGGCTGGTGCTGTCACAGGCACTGGTGATCCTCGGCCTGGTCGGGATGGGCTTCTGCGACCCGCAAAAGCATCTGTCCTGGCTGATCGCCATCGCTGTTGTGGTGGCCTTTGCTTCGGCCACGCAAGACATCGCGGTGGATGCCTATCGCCTGGAAATTGCCGACGACAGCCGTCAGGCCGCCCTGGCCGCCAGTTACATGTCCGGGTATCGGATAGCCGCCCTGCTGGCCACGGCCGGCGCCCTGTTCTTCGCGGAAGGTTTTGGTTCCACAGGTTTCAATTACAAGCATTCGGCATGGGCCGGTACGTATCTGCTGTTCGGCGCCTTGATGGTTCCCGCCCTGCTGACCTCGCTGTTCATGCGCGAACCACCAGTGCCGCTGCGCACACAACTGCAGGCCGGGCGCTACAGCTTTGTGCATCAACTGGCTTCGGTGTTTGTCCTGATCGTGCTGCTGGTGTCTGTACCCGCCATGTTCACCCAGCTCTACAACACCGATTTCGCCAGCGTGCTGTTCGAAGGCGCGAGCGTGCTCGACCTGCTGCTCGAGGACCGCGCCTTCCTGCGGGCGATCCTCTACACACTCTTTACCGCTCTGTGCCTGTCAGCCATGGGACGCCGTGGTCTGGCGCCGGTGCTGACGCCGGTCAACGACTTCATCCTGCGTTACCGCTGGCAAGCGCTACTGCTGCTCGGGCTGATCGCCACCTATCGGATGTCTGACACGGTCATGGGCGTGATGGCCAACGTGTTTTACATCGACCAGGGCTTCACCAAGGACCAGATCGCCAGTGTCAGCAAAATTTTCGGCCTGATCATGACCCTCGTGGGCGCCGGCATGGGTGGCCTGCTGATCGTGCGATTCGGCATTCTGCCGATCCTTTTCATCGGCGGCGTCGCCTCGGCGGGCACCAACATCCTGTTCCTGATGCTCGCCGACATGGGCGCCAACCTGAACATGTTGATCCTGACCATTTCCCTGGACAACTTCAGTTCCGGCCTGGCCACTTCGGCGTTCGTCGCCTATCTGTCGAGCCTGACCAACCTCAAGTTCTCCGCCACCCAGTACGCCCTGCTCAGTTCGATCATGCTGCTGCTGCCGCGGCTGATCGGCGGTTATTCAGGCGTCATGGTGGAAAAATTCGGTTACCACAATTTTTTCCTGATCACCGCCCTGCTGGGCGTCCCGACACTGCTGCTGATCGCCCTGCACTGGTTCCAGGAGAACCGTCGCGCAGGCCCGACCCCAAGGCAGGAACCGGTGCCGACCCAGGTCGCGGAAGAATCGTAAGAAGCTTTTTGCAGGAACCTTTGCAGCGGGCGGCGTGAAATCCGCCCGCCGCCACACCACCGACCGCACGCCTGTACGCCAGCGGATCTCGCCCGTACAATGCTCCGTCATATTTCGTCATCAGCAAGCGATAACGGCCAACCATGCGCACCAGTCAATTTTTGCTCGCCACACAGAAAGAAACGCCTTCCGACGCGGTCGTGATCAGCCACCAGCTGATGCTGCGCGCCGGCATGATCCGCAAACTCGCTTCGGGCCTGTACACCTGGCTGCCGATGGGCCTGCGGGTAATGCGCAAGGTCGAAGCTGTCGTTCGTGAAGAAATGAACGCCGCCGGCTCTCTCGAAGTGTTGATGCCGAGCACTCAACCGGCTGAGCTGTGGCAGGAATCCGGTCGCTGGGAAGAATACGGCCCTGAATTGCTGCGCTTCAAGGATCGCCATGGCCGCGACTTCTGCGCCGGCCCGACCCACGAAGAAGTTATCACCGACCTGATGCGCAACGAATTGAGCAGCTACAAGCAGCTGCCAATCAACCTGTATCAGATCCAGACCAAATTCCGTGACGAAATCCGTCCTCGCTTCGGTTTGATGCGCGGCCGCGAATTCATCATGAAGGACGCCTACTCGTTCCATGCTGACCAGCCGTCGCTACAGGTCACCTACGACCGCATGCACCAGGCTTACTGCAACGTATTTACTCGCCTGGGCCTGAAGTTCCGCCCGGTAGAAGCCGACAACGGCTCCATCGGCGGCGCCGGCTCCCATGAGTTCCACGTACTGGCCGAATCCGGCGAAGACGACATCGTCTTCAGCAACGGTTCCGACTACGCGGCGAACATCGAGAAAGCCGAGGCTGTACCGCGCGAAACCTCCCGCGCCGCGCCGAGCGAAGAGCTGCGCCTGATCGACACCCCGAACGCCAAGACCATTGCGCAACTGGTCGAAGGCTTCAACCTGCCGATCGAGAAAACCATCAAGACCCTCGTGGTTCACGCTGAAGAGTCAGGCAAGCTGATTGCCTTGATCATCCGTGGCGACCATGAGCTGAACGAAATCAAGGCAGGCAACCAGCCTGGTGTCGCCAGCCCGCTGGTCATGGCCTCCGAAAGCGAACTTCGCGACGCCATCGGCGCCGGTGCCGGCTCCCTCGGCCCGCTGAACCTGCCGCTGCCGATCATCATCGACCGTTCGGTCGAGCTGATGAGCGACTTCGGCATTGGTGCCAACATCGACGACAAGCACTACTTCGGCGTGAACTGGGAGCGCGACCTGCCCGTTCCAACCGTGGCTGACCTGCGCAATGTCGTTGCCGGCGATCCAAGCCCGGATGGCAAAGGCACCCTGGAAATCAAGCGCGGTATCGAAGTCGGACACATCTTCCAGCTGGGCAACAAGTACAGCAAGGCGATGAAGTGCGAAGTTCTGGGCGAAAACGGCAAGCCGGTCACCCTGGAAATGGGTTGCTACGGCATCGGCGTGTCCCGCGTAGTGGCTGCGGCCATTGAGCAGAACAACGACGAAAAAGGGATCATCTGGAGCGACACCCTCGCACCTTTCCAGATTGCCCTGGTGCCATTGCGCTACGAAACCGAACAAGTTCGCGAAGCGACCGACAAGCTCTATGCGGAACTGACCGCAGCCGGCTTCGAAGTGCTGCTGGACGACCGCGACAAGAAAACCAGCCCGGGCATCAAGTTCGCAGACATGGAACTGATCGGCATTCCGCACCGGATCGTGGTCAGTGACCGCGGCCTCGCCGAAGGCAACCTGGAATACAAGAGCCGCACCGAGGCCGAGGCGCAAGCGCTGCCGGTCGCAGACGTGTTGTCTTTCCTTCAGGCCCGTATCCGCCGCTGAATCCAGATAGAGACGTCATGTTCAAGCGAAACACCTTAGGCCTCGGTGGCGCCGCCTTGTGCGGCGCCCTGCTGGTCAGCGGCTGTGCCAACCACATGTCACAACGCAGCGAGCACGAGGAACGTGTCGAGCGCAAATTGCTCGATCACAGCCTGCAGATCGATGTTGGTGAGCCCAAGGTGCTTGAGCTGCCGCAACGGCGGGTGAAGATCCACGAGCAGAAGACCTTCGAAGTCACCGAGTTCGAAGTCACGCGCCATTACGATCGCTATACACCGTACCAACCCTGGCGGGAGGTTTACGAAATCCCGCTGGGCGCGGTGGCGGTGGTGGCGGGTGTCGGTGCCAACGTGGTCAATGTGTTCACCCTCGGCAATCTGCCGGACAGCGTGACCAAGGACTGGCTCAGCTATGGTTTCGCCGGTCTCAACCCGTTCATGAACGTGCAGTCTCACGGCCGCGCGCAGCAAAACCTGGCCGGCATCGACGAGGTTCAGCGCGACAAGCGCACGGAATACTCAAGCCTGCCCTGGAGCGAACGCCCGGTCGAGGTCAAGGCCGGCAAGCAAACGTTCGAACTGAGCACCGACAAGAACGGCGTGTTGCGCCTGAACTTGCTGGACAGCCCGTTTGCCGAACATGACATCAATCATCTGAGCCGACTGCTGATCAAGGTCGAAGATGCCCAGGACGACGTGCACACCGACTCGTCCCTGGCCGTCAGCAGCACCTTGCGCAGCAAACTGTTCGAAGCCCACGGGTTGATTTATGACGACCTTGAAGGCGACGAAGTGAACCAGTGGGTACATCGGGTCAAGCGGCTGTCGGAACTGGGTCTTGAAGAAGAAGCCAGCGAACTGGAACAGAGCCTGATCGAACTGACGCGCAATGATCCGGAGTTGCAGGATGAGTTCCTGAAGTCCTTGGCCAAGGATGGCAAGCGTCTGGTGGCAACACCCCGACCGAATTAAAGCCAAAAAAAGATCACAGCCTTCGGCTGCTCCTACATCGGAATGCATTTCCCTGTAGGAGCTGCCGCAGGCGGCGATCTTTTGCTTTACATGACTTAACGCTCAAACAACTCCATCTGCTCGAACCCACCCCGCAAATCCTCCAGTCGCACCCCAACGCCCAACAACCGCACCGGTTTACCGCCGCGATTGAACGCCTGGGTCAGCATCAGCTGATAACTCCCCAGATCCCGCCCTGCCCCGGCCTGTTCAAGCGTGGTCTGGGTAAAGTCGTGGAATTTCACTTTGACGAAAGGCTTGCCCGGCCGATAGCTGCTGTCGATTCGCGCCATGCGACCTGCCAGGGTGTCCAGCAACTCAGGCAATTTATCCAGGCAACTTTTCAGATCCGGCAGATCCGCGTCGTAGGTGTTTTCGACACTGACCGACTGACGACGGCTGTCGTTATGCACTACCCGGTCATCAATCCCGCGGGCCAGACTCCAGAGTCGCTCACCAAAACTGCCAAATTCGCGCACCAGCGCCAATTTGTCCCACTCGCGCAACTGCGAGCAATCGGCGATCCCGAGCTTGCCAAGCTTGTCAGCCGTGACTTTGCCAACACCGTGAAGCTTGCTCACCGGCAAACCACTGACAAATTCTTCGACCTGATCCGGCGTGATCACGAATAAACCGTTGGGCTTTTTCCAGTCACTGGCGATCTTGGCGAGAAACTTGTTCGGCGCCACCCCGGCAGACACGGTGATGTGCAACTGATTGGAAACGCGGCGCCGGATGTCCTGGGCGATACGTGTCGCACTACCCGCGAAATGCGCGCTGTCCGACACGTCGAGATACGCTTCATCAAGGGAAAGGGGTTCGATGATGTCGGTGTAATCGCGAAAGATCGTATGAATTTCCTTCGAGGCTTCCCGATAGGCCTCCATGCGCGGCTTGACGATGGTCAGGTCCGGGCACAGTTTAAGGGCATGCCCCGAAGACATGGCCGAACGCACACCATAGGCTCGCGCCTCATAATTGCAGGTAGCAATGACCCCACGGCGATCCGCCGAGCCGCCCACCGCCAGTGGCTTACCCGCCAACTGTGGATCGTCGCGCATTTCGATGGCGGCATAGAAGCAGTCGCAATCGACGTGAATGATCTTTCGCTGGGTCATGTCGAAGCAGTGTTCATGGCAGAAAAAGGGGTCATGGTGTGTCGGATAAACAGTATCTCACTGACCCCTGTATATAGCACCAGTAGTCTGAATGTTCTTTTCCCCTTGTAGGAAAACACGCTGATGAATTTATTTTTTCAATCAGAAAGCTCACCACAATAGAGCCACAGCCCTTGCCCTGCCTCACTCTCAGCCCTTTCAATCACCCACAAAACGACCTAAGCGATTGAAGATGAACAGGTTTTATCAGAATTGAAGGTTGACACCCGAGCGCATCTCTATAGAATGAGCCACACAGACGCGGGATGGAGCAGTCTGGTAGCTCGTCGGGCTCATAACCCGAAGGTCGTCGGTTCAAATCCGGCTCCCGCAACCAAACATCAAAAAAGGCTACTCGAAAGAGTGGCCTTTTTTGTGCGCGCGTATTTCCTGCTAGACGCCAGCGAAGGTGGCCTTTGCTCCACCGCCAGACTCCCGACGTCTTTTCCTCTAGGAGCTCGCTTGCCAGCGAAGCAAGTCTTCCTGTTGATGCGACATTCAATAACGCCTTCGCCGGCAAGCCGGGCTCCTACAAATGAAGGCAGACGCCCCGGCCATTCAGAAATGAGAAATCCTTCAGATTCCAAAACTTAAGCCAACCCTGCGACCGTTTACCGCTGTTTTACGTTTATTTGACCCAACTCGGTATTAACGGTTGACACCCCGGCGTTTCTCTATAGAATGCCGCCACACAGACGCGGGATGGAGCAGTCTGGTAGCTCGTCGGGCTCATAACCCGAAGGTCGTCGGTTCAAATCCGGCTCCCGCAACCAAACATCAAAGAAGGCTACTCGAAAGAGTGGCCTTTTTTGTATCTGCTGAAAAAGTCCTTTCGCAACAATGATCTGTCACTGTGTAGCGAGCCGTTAGGGTCGCCCAACGCGCCGAGTTCAGGCTATGCTCACTCGCAGGCTGAAAACCTCTACTTCTGATAATGAATCGCCCCCCCCGGCATCCGATGATGGACGCCCGTATTTGAGATTATTTTTTCTACAGGGATTGGTAACTTGGCTGGATACCTCCATCCTGTCGCGCACAATCCAAGAGGTGATTGATGCTCGCCAACTCGTCTGACCCAAAAGACACTGTCACAGCAACACAACCGATCAAGGCCGAGCGCCTGCGCCTGCTTGACCGGATCAGCAAATACCGCCAACCCATCGGTCTGGCGGTCACGTTGTTGCTGTTCACGATCGCGCTGATTGCCTGTCGCCACCTGTTGAGCGAACTCGACCTCGACGCCCTGCACGACTCGATCCTCGAAGTGCCGCAACCGGCCTTGCTCGGCGCTTTGGCCGCAACCGTGGCAGGTTTCATCATTCTGCTGGGTTACGAGTGGTCCGCCAGTCGGTATGCCGGCGTGAGCCTGGCACCGCGCACCATGGCGCTGGGCGGCTTCACGGCATTTGCCATCGGCAACGCCATCGGTCTTTCGATGCTGTCGGGCGGTTCGGTTCGCTACCGCTTATATGCCCGCGATGGTGTGGGAGCGGCCGAAGTCGCCCGCATGACATTGTTTGCCAGCCTCTCGCTGGGTTGCGCCCTGCCCCCGCTGGCCGCGCTGGCAACCCTGAGCAACCTGCCTGCGGCTTCTGCCGCCCTGGGACTCTCCGCGACCTTGCTGGGCGCCATTGCGGTGGCCGTTCTGCTGCTGTTCTCGGTCCTGGCGATCGGGATCTACCGCCGTCGCCTTCCGGAACAGCCTGTGCCGGACAATCTGCTGGTGAAGATCGGACGCCGCACGTTGCGCCTGCCGGGGCGGCGCCTGACCTTCCTGCAATTGATCATCACCGCCCTGGACGTCGCCGCCGCCGCGACCGTGCTGTATCTCTTGTTGCCCGAAGCGCCACCGTTCGGCGCCTTCCTGCTGGTGTACTTGCTGGCCCTGGCCGCCGGCGTGCTCAGCCATGTGCCGGGTGGCGTCGGCGTGTTCGAGGCGATCCTGCTGGCCGCTTTCTCCGACACCCTCGGCGCCGCACCACTGGCCGCGGCCCTGCTGCTCTATCGCTTGATCTATGTCGTGCTGCCGCTGCTGGTGGCTTGCTTGCTGCTGTTGATCAACGAAGGCCAACGCCTGTTCCAGACGCGCCAGACCCTGCGTGCAGCTTCTGGCCTGGCTGCACCGATCCTGGCGGTACTGGTGTTCCTGTCCGGCGTGGTACTGCTGTTCTCCGGGGCCACCCCGGAAATCGACACGCGCCTGGAACACATCGGCTTTCTGATCCCTCATCGCCTGGTCGATGCCTCGCACTTTGGCGCCAGCCTGATCGGCGTGCTGTGCCTGCTGCTGGCCCAAGGCTTGCGCCGTCGCCTCTCGGCTGCGTGGATGCTGACCACCATTCTGTTGCTGGTAGGCGCCCTGCTCTCGCTGCTCAAAGGTTTTGACTGGGAGGAAGCCAGCCTGATGGTGCTGACGGCGAGCCTGCTGGGCGTTTTCCGGCGTTCGTTCTATCGCCCGAGCCGCCTGACCGAACTGCCCTTCTCGCCGTTGTATCTGGTGGCCAGCCTGTGCGTGCTCGGCGCCTCGATGTGGTTGCTGTTGTTTGCCTACCAGGACGTCCCCTACAGCCATCAGCTGTGGTGGCAGTTCACCCTCGACGCCGATGCCCCGCGCGGCTTGCGCTCGTTGCTCGGCGCGGCAGTGCTGCTGGTGGTGGTGTCCCTGACCTGGCTGCTGCGTACCGCGCGCCCGGTGATCCATCTGCCGACACCTGAAGAGCTGGAGCGAGCGAGCAAGATCCTCATGGCCTCCGCGCAACCGGATGGTGGCCTCGCATTGACCGGTGACAAGGCGTTGCTGTTTCACCCTAACGACGAGGCGTTCCTGATGTACGCCCGCCGTGGCCGCAGCCTGGTGGCGCTGTATGACCCGATCGGGCCGGGTCAGCAACGGGCCGAAATGATCTGGCAGTTCCGCGACCTGTGCGATCTCCACCACGCCCGCCCTGTGTTCTATCAAGTGCGTGCAGAGAACCTGCCGTATTACATGGACATCGGCCTGACCGCGATCAAGCTCGGCGAAGAAGCCCGGGTCGACCTCCAGCGTTTTGATCTCGAAGCCAAGGGCAAAGAGATGAAGGACCTGCGCTACACCTGGAACCGCGGCACCCGTGACGGCCTGTCGCTGGAAATCCATGAACCGGGCCAGGCGCCGATGGAAGAGCTCAGGGTAATTTCCGATGCCTGGCTGACCGGCAAGAATGTCCGCGAAAAAGGTTTTTCGCTGGGCCGCTTCAGCGATGACTACCTCAAGCATTTCCGCATCGCGGTGATTCGTTTCGAAGGACGCCCGGTGGCGTTCGCCAACCTGCTCGAGACCTACAGCCACGACCTGGCCAGCCTCGACCTGATGCGCGCACACCCGGAGGCCCCGAAGCTGACCATGGAATTCATGATGGTCGGCCTGATTCAACATTATAAAAACCATGGATACGCGCGCTTCAGCCTGGGCATGGTGCCGTTGTCGGGGCTGCAACCCCGTCGCGGTGCACCGTTGACCCAGCGCCTGGGCTCGATGGTATTCCGCCGTGGTGAGCAGCTGTACAACTTCCAAGGTTTGCGCCGCTTCAAAGACAAGTTCCAGCCTGACTGGGAACCCCGTTATATGGCCGTGCCCGCCGGACTCGATCCGCTGGTCGCCCTGGCCGATACTGCCGCCCTGATCGCGGGCGGCTTGACTGGATTGGTGAAACGCTGATGATTCAACGCTCCCTGAAGTACATCCTGGCCGTACTGATTGTGTTGGCCGTGATTCTCGGTGGCGGTTTCTGGTACCTCAAACGCCCGGCACCGGAACCGACCCTGGAACAGCTCACACCGGCCGATGGCGCCGCCATGACCCGCGTCACCCCCGGCACGACGCCGAAGGCTCAGGTGCTGGTGGTGGTCAACGACGACCAGAAGCTTAACGACAAGCAACTGACCACCCTGAGCCGCAGCGCTTCGGCGCAAATCGTCCAGGTGATCCTGCCCAAGGAATGTTTGCTGCAAAGTCGCGCCTTGCAAGCGGGCCTGCGTGAACTGAAAGGCCCCGCCACGCTGGTCAGCGGTATCGGCCCGGGCGCCGTGCTGGCCTGGCGCTGGTTGTCGGAACAGAAGAACGACAAGGCCCAGGCCATTTCGGTAGACCTGGCCCTGGAAAGACCCGGTGGATGCACTCACCTGTTGCCGAAAAGCGCCGCCCACGGCCATTGGCTGGTGGCGTGGAACGACAACCCGGACGACACCAGTGCCGGCTTCGTACGTGACCAGCCCAACGCCGAAACCAGCATCAGCGACTACGACATCAACCTGCCGCAAGTGCTGAACAACGAACTGCGCAAGATCCTCGTCGGCGGCGACAAAGCCGCTGGCGGCCTGCAGATCCCGGTGGTCGAAGTACCGGCAGGCCAGGCCAAGGACACCGTGACCCTGTTCCTGTCCGGTGACGGCGGCTGGCGCGACCTCGACCGCGACGTGGCGGGAGAAATGGCGAAGATCGGCTATCCGGTAGTCGGCATCGACACCCTGCGCTACTACTGGCAGCACAAGAGCCCTGAGCAAAGCGCGCTGGACCTGGCCGAACTGATGCAGCACTACCGCCAGAAATGGGGCACCAAGCGCTTCATCCTGACCGGCTATTCGTTTGGCGCCGATGTCCTGCCGGCGATCTACAACCGTCTGGAAGCTTCCGAGCAACAGCGCGTCGATGCCATTATCCTGCTGGCCTTCGCCCGCACCGGCAGCTTCGAAATCGAAGTCGAAGGCTGGCTCGGCAACGCTGGCAAAGAAGCCGCCACCGGCCCGGAAATGGCCAAGCTGCCAGCCGCTAAAGTGGTGTGCATCTACGGTGAAGAAGAAGTCGACGAAAGTGGCTGCACCGACAAGAGCGTCGTGGGCGAAGTCATCAAGTTGCCGGGCGGTCACCACTTCGACGAGAACTACCCCGCGCTGGCACAGCGTTTGGTGGATGTGATCGTGAAGCGTCAGGCGAAGGAAGCCGAAGCGAGCGCTCAAGAGTGATCTGATAGAGCCTCCCAAAAGATCGCAGCCTTCGGCAGCTCCTACATGACGCGGCGTACGCCCCGCAGGAGCTGCCGAAGGCTGCGATCATTGAACACAAAAAAGCCCCCGCTGCCTTCATGGCAACGGGGGCTTTTTGCTGGGGCTTACATCTCCACCTGCGTCCCCAGCTCAATCACCCGGTTCAGCGGCAGATTGAAGAAGCGCAGGTTGCCGTTGGCGTTTTGCAACATGAACGCAAACAGCGCCTCGCGCCAGCGGGACATGCCTTCGAGCTTGGAGGCGATGACCGTTTCGCGGCTGAGGAAATACGTGGTGCGCATCGGGCTGAAGTCCAGCTCATCGAGATGACACAGCTTCAGCGCTTTCGGTACGTCCGGCTCGTCGGTGAAACCGAAGTGCAGGATGACCCGGAAGAAGCCTTCACCGTAGGAATCGACCTTGAAGCGCCGGGTCGGTGGCACCCGCGGGATGTCTTCGTACACCACCGTCAGTAACACCACTTGCTCGTGCAGCACCTGGTTGTGCAACAGGTTGTGCAACAGCGCATGGGGCACGGCATCCGGTCGCGCCGTCAGGAACACGGCAGTGCCCTGAACACGGTGTGGCGGTTGTACGGCGATACTGCTGATGAAAATCGGCAGCGGCAATCCACCTTCATCAATCCGGTCGACCAGCAACTGCTTGCCACGCTTCCAGGTGGTCATCAGCACGAACAGCGCGAGACCGGCGATCACCGGGAACGCACCGCCCTGAACGATTTTCGGCACATTGGCGGCGAAGTACAAACCGTCGACCAACACGAAGCCCAACAGAACCGGCACCACCAGAACTGGCGGCCACTTCCACAGCAGCAGAATCACTGCCGACACCAGAATGCTGGTCATCAGCATGGTCCCGGTCACGGCTACGCCATAAGCCGAAGCCAGGGCGCCAGAGGATTCAAAGCCCAGCACCAGCAGGACCACGCCGACCATCAGCGCCCAGTTCACCGCACCGATGTAGATCTGGCCCTGTTCGGCGCTTGAGGTGTGCTGGATGTGCATCCGCGGAATGTAACCGAGCTGGATCGCCTGACGGGTCAGGGAGAACGCACCGGAAATGACGGCTTGCGAGGCAATGACCGTCGCCAGGGTCGACAGCCCCACCAGCGGGATCAACGCCCAGCTTGGCGCCAGCAGATAGAACGGGTTGCGGGCCGCTTCCGGATCACCGAGCAGCAAGGCACCCTGACCGAAATAGTTCAGCACCAGCGCCGGCAGCACGAGGATGAACCACGCACGGGCAATCGGTTTGCGGCCGAAGTGGCCCATGTCCGCGTACAGCGCTTCGGCACCGGTCAATGCCAGCACCACGGCACCGAGAATCGCCACGCCCATGCCAGGATGCACGATGAAGAAGCGCACGCCCCACACCGGGTTCATCGCTTGCAACACTTCCGGGTGCTGAATGATGCCGTAGACGCCCAGTGCGCCCAGCACCAGAAACCAGGTGACCATGATCGGCCCGAACAGAATGCCGATCCGCGCCGTGCCGTGACGCTGGATCAGAAACAGCGCGACCAGCACCACCAATGACAGCGGCACCACCCAATGATCGATGCCATCGAATGCCAGCCCCAGGCCTTCAATCGCCGATAGAACGGAAATCGCCGGGGTGATCATGCTGTCGCCATAGAACAGCGCCGCGCCGATCAGCCCGCAAACCACCAGAAAGCCGCGCAATTTGGCATGCCCCGCCGCCGCCCGCCGGGCCAGCGCGGTCAAGGCCATGATCCCGCCTTCGCCCTGGTTGTCGGCACGCAGCACAAACATCATGTACTTGATCGACACGACCCAGATCAGCGACCAGAAAATCAGTGCCAGAATCCCCAACACGCCGTCATGGTTGACCGGCACGCCATAGGCGCCGGAAAACACTTCCTTGAGGGTGTACAACGGACTGGTGCCGATGTCGCCATATACCACCCCGACTGCAGCGACCAGCATGCCGATCGGTTTTGCCGCCGAATGCTCGGCCCCCGCCGCCTGACTACTTGCCTGACCCATCCACCCCCCCTACTACCCAGACCCGGGCTTCTTTGAAAGAAGCACTATGCTTTGACGCGCAGCATGCGCTGTTTTACTTCACGTTACAGACGATTTGTTGACAGTAAAAAATCAGTAAAGGCCAACGGCGCGAAGCATAGCGCAGCACTCGTCGTATTTCCCTGCATAAAGCTGGTCAAGTGAACGACTCATCGCTAGAATTGCGCACTTTTTGATCAGAGGCGCACTTCAAGCGCCCGTCCGTCGGTTTGCCCTACGCGGCAGCGGCGTCACAAAACACCGAGGTTAGACATGTCCACCACTCCTGCGCCGGCCAATCCAAAGGTTGGCTTCGTATCCCTGGGTTGCCCCAAAGCACTGGTCGACTCCGAGCGCATCCTGACCCAGCTGCGCATGGAAGGTTATGACGTGGTGTCCACCTATCAGGACGCCGACGTCGTGGTGGTCAACACCTGCGGTTTCATCGATTCGGCCAAGGCCGAGTCCCTGGAAGTGATCGGCGAAGCCATCAAGGAAAACGGCAAGGTCATCGTGACCGGCTGCATGGGCGTCGAAGAAGGCAACATTCGCAACGTACACCCGAGCGTGCTGGCCGTGACCGGTCCGCAGCAGTACGAGCAAGTGGTCAATGCCGTGCACGAAGTCGTGCCGCCGCGTAAGGATCACAACCCGTTGATCGACCTGGTGCCGCCACAAGGGATCAAACTGACCCCGCGCCACTACGCCTACCTGAAGATTTCCGAAGGCTGCAACCACAGCTGCAGCTTCTGCATCATCCCGTCGATGCGCGGCAAACTGGTCAGCCGTCCGGTCGGTGACGTACTCGACGAGGCCCAGCGCCTGGTCAAGTCCGGCGTCAAAGAGTTGCTGGTGATTTCGCAAGACACCAGCGCCTACGGCGTCGACGTGAAATACCGCACCGGTTTCTGGAACGGCGCGCCGGTGAAGACCCGCATGACCGAACTCTGCGAAGCCTTGAGCACCCTCGGCGTCTGGGTTCGTCTGCACTACGTTTACCCATACCCGCACGTTGACGAGCTGATCCCGCTGATGGCCGCCGGCAAGATCCTGCCGTACCTGGACATCCCGTTCCAGCACGCCAGCCCGAAAGTGCTGAAGTCGATGAAGCGCCCGGCCTTCGAAGACAAGACCCTGGCGCGCATCAAGAACTGGCGCGAGATCTGCCCGGACCTGATCATCCGTTCGACCTTCATCGTCGGCTTCCCCGGCGAAACCGAAGAAGACTTCCAGTACCTGCTGAACTGGCTGACCGAAGCGCAACTCGACCGCGTTGGCTGCTTCCAGTACTCGCCGGTAGAAGGCGCTCCGGCCAATGATCTGGACCTGGAAGTCGTCCCGGATGACGTCAAGCAGGACCGTTGGGACCGCTTCATGGCGCACCAGCAAGCCATCAGCTCGGCGCGCCTGCAAATGCGCATCGGCCGTGAGATCGAAGTGCTGGTCGATGAAGTCGACGAGCAAGGCGCCGTTGGCCGCTGCTTCTTCGATGCCCCGGAAATCGACGGTAACGTGTTCATCGACAACGGCAGCAACCTCAAGCCAGGCGACAAAGTCTGGTGCAAGGTGACCGACGCCGACGAGTACGATCTGTGGGCTGAACAGATCTAAACGAAAAAAACACGAAAAGCCCCGCTCTATTGACGAGATGCGGGGCTTTTTTACGGCTATCGTTTGAGGTGGAAAGGACTCTCATCACTCACGCATAAAGGGCAGACAGGCATGCGCCAGCATTCGGTCATCCACACGCCGAAACAAAGCGATTACGAAGAACTGACCCGGGTCTGGGAGGCTTCGGTGCGCGCCACCCACGACTTCCTGCCAGACAGCTACATCAAGCTGCTGAAAGACCTGGTGCTGACCCATTACCTCGATTCGGTGATGTTGATCTGCACCAAAGATTCGAGCCAACGCATCACCGGGTTTGCCGGGGTTGCGGCGGGCAAGATCGAAATGCTCTTCATCGACCCGGCGTATCGCGGCCAGGGCCTTGGCAAGCGCTTGTTGCGCTATGCCCTGGAAAACCTCAACGCCGATGAACTGGACGTCAACGAACAGAACCCCCAAGCCCTCGGTTTTTACTTCAAACAGGGCTTCGAGGTCATCGGTCGCTCTGAAGTCGATGGCATGGGCCAGCCGTATCCGTTGTTGCACATGCGTATGCGCCAGCCGCAACTATTGACGCGCAATGGCTGACACGCACCTACAAAAAACTCTACGGTGCAAATGGAACCGGGATTAACCGGCGCCAGGCAGGTACAATGCCCACCCCCTTTTTGTTACGGCCCTGACATGACTGACCCGATTCGTCTCTCCAAACGCCTCATCGAACTCGTCGGCTGTTCCCGTCGGGAGGCTGAGCTGTTCATTGAGGGCGGCTGGGTCACCGTCGACGGCGAGGTCATCGACGAACCGCAGTTCAAGGTCGACAACCAGAAAGTCGAACTGGACCCGGAGGCCAAGGCCACTGCACCGGAACCGGTGACCCTGCTGCTCAACGTGCCTGCCGGCATGGACGCAGACACCGCCATGGCCAGCATCAGCGCCGAGACCCTCAGCGAAGAGCACCGCTACGGCAAACGTCCACTCAAGGGCCACTTCCTGCGCCTGACCGCCAGCACCGACCTGCAGGCCAATGCCAGCGGTTTGCTGGTGTTCACCCAGGACTGGAAAATCCTGCGCAAACTCACCGCCGACTCGAACAAGATCGAGCAGGAGTACGTGGTCGAAGTCGAAGGCGAAATGGTGGCTCACGGCCTCAACCGCTTGAACCACGGCCTGACCTACAAGGGCAAGGAGCTGCCGGCGGTCAAAGCCAGTTGGCAAAACGAAAACCGTCTGCGCTTCGCCATGAAAAATCCGCAGCCGGGCATCATTGCCCTGCTCTGCCAGGCTGTCGGCCTGAAGGTCATCGGTATCCGCCGCATTCGCATCGGCGGCGTGTCCATCGGCAAAGTGCCGCTGGGACAATGGCGCTACCTGTCCGGCAAAGAGAAGTTCTAAGGCTGCTCTTGCCGCCACACATTTCGGCGCCGTGCCTGGCCGCGACGCCCACAGCTGAATATCAGGACTGCCCACATGATTCATAACGACGTACTGCGCAGCGTGCGCTACATGCTCGACATCAGCGACAAGAAAGTCATCGAGATCATCAAGCAAGGCGGCATGGACGTGACCCTGCCGGACCTGCTGACCTACCTCGACAAGAAAGAGGAAGACGAGGAAGGCTTCGTACGTTGCCCGGACGAAGTCATGGCGCATTTCCTCGACGGCCTGGTGATCTTCAAGCGCGGCAAGGACGAAAGCCGTCCGCCGCAGCCGATCGAAGTCCCGGTGACCAACAACATCATCCTGAAGAAGCTGCGCGTCGCCTTCGAACTGAAGGAAGACGACATGCACGCGATCCTCAAGGCAGCCGAATTCCCGGTGTCCAAGCCTGAGTTGAGCGCGCTGTTCCGCAAGTTCGGCCACACCAACTATCGCCCGTGCGGCGATCAGTTGCTGCGCAACTTCCTCAAGGGCCTGACCCTGCGCGTTCGCCCGCAGTAATCGCCCATCCCTTGTAGGAGCCGGCTTGCTGGCGATGGCAATTCTCAAAACGCCATCGCCAGCAAGCCGGCGCCGACAAGGGCGGCTGTATGAATCCCCATTCCGCGCAAAAATAGTGGCTCCGCTTCCGACGACTGACGGCTAGGGTGTAATAACCATCAGCTCTCAGGACTTGCCATGCACCCCTACTTTTCCCTGCAAGGCCGCACCGCCCTGGTGACCGGCGGCACTCGTGGTATCGGCAAAATGATCGCCAAGGCCTATGTCGAAGCCGGCGCGACCGTGTACGTCTGTGCCCGTGATGCCGAAGCCTGTCAGCAAACGGCCGATGAACTCGGTGCACTCGGACGCTGCCACGCCATAGCGGCCAACCTGGCGACAGAAGAAGGCGTGCAGCAGTTGGCCACGCGCTTAGGCGAACAGATCACCCACCTCGACATTCTGGTGAACAACGCCGGCACCACGTGGGGCGCGCCGCTGGAGAGTTACCCGATCAAGGGCTGGGAAAAGGTCATGCAGCTCAACGTGACGTCGGTATTCAACTGCATCCAGCAGTTCTTGCCATTGATGCGCAAGGCCGGTTGCGAAGCCAACCCGGCGCGGATCATCAACATTGGTTCGGTGGCCGGGATTTCATCCTTCGGCGAACAGGCTTATGCCTACGGCCCGAGCAAGGCCGCCCTGCATCAACTGTCGCGGATTCTGGCGCGAGAGCTGGTCGGCCAGCACATCAACGTCAACGTCATCGCCCCGGGGCGCTTTCCGAGCAAAATGACCCAGCACATCGGCGATGATGAGCAAGCGCTGGCGCAGGATACGGCGCTGATTCCGATGAAGCGCTGGGGTCGAGAGGAGGAAATGGCTGCGCTGGCAATTAGCCTGGCGAGCACGGCGGGGGCCTACATGACTGGCAACATCATTCCGCTGGACGGAGGGTTCAGTCTCTAGCGGCGATGAGGCGGCTTGAGCCAGGTCACTCCAGTGTCTTGAGCCGCCCTTCGATAAACCGCCGCTCGGGTGCCTGCTGAGTCAACTCCAGCGCCCGCTCCCACGCCGCCCGCGCCTCGTCGAAACGCCCCAGTTGCCGACAAAACTCCGCCCGCGCCGAATGCGCCAGGTGGTAATCCTGTAAATCTCCCCGAGCCAGAATCCGCTCGACCAGCGTCAGGCCCGCCAATGGCCCATCACGCCGCGCCAAAGCCGCCGCCCGGTTCAACTCGACGACCGGTGACGGCACCGCTCGCAGCAGCACGTCATACAGACCGACGATCTGCGGCCAGTCGGTTTGCTCAGCCGTCGATGCTTCGGCATGCACTGCCGCAATCGCTGCCTGCAGGCAGTACGGCCCAAAACGCCCAAGGGTCAGCGCCCGTTCGATCAGCGCGCAGCCTTCGGCAATCAGTTCGGCGCTCCATAACGATCGGTCTTGTTCGTCCAGCACAATCAGCTCGCCACTGGCGGAGGTTCTGGCCGGCCGCCGCGATTCGTGCAGTAGCATCAACGCCAGCAACCCCATCACTTCAGGCTCCGGCAGCAACTCCATCAACAATCGGCCTAGACGGATGGCTTCGCGGGTCAGATCCTCGCGAATCAACGTCTCGCCGACAGACGCCGAATACCCCTCGTTGAACACCAGGTAAATCACCCGCAACACGTTGTCGAGGCGCTCGGGCAGTTCGGCGAGGCTGGGGACCTGATAAGGGATTTTCGCGTCGCGGATCTTCGCCTTGGCGCGCACGATGCGCTGGGCAATGGTGGCCGGCGCCGACAGAAACGCCCGGGCGATTTCTTCTGTCGTCAGGTCGCAGACTTCCCGCAACGTCAGCGGCACTTGCGCATCCGAGGCCAGGGCCGGGTGACAGCAGGTGAAGATCAAACGCAGTCGATCGTCTTCCACGTCTTCTTCACTCCAGTCGGCCTGCTCCAGCGCTTCCAGTTGCGCCACCAGCAACGGTTGCGACGCGGTAAAACGTGCGCGTCGGCGCAAGGCATCAATGGCCTTGAAGCGCCCGGTGGAGACCAGCCAGGCGCGGGGATTGGCCGGCACGCCGTCGCGCTGCCAGCGCTCGACCGCGATGAAAAACGCCTCGTGCAAGGCCTCTTCCGCAAGGTCGAAATCACCCAGCAAACGAATCAGGGTCGCCAGAATGCGCCGCGACTCTTCGCGGTAGACCCGCTCGACCTGCGCCTGAACCGGCAGCCCTGGCATTTTAAGGATTCAACTGCCGAACGGGGCGCACTTCGACACTGCCGACCCGGGCCGCCGGAATGTTCCCGGCGACCTGGATCGCTTCGTTGAGGTCCTTGGCATCGATCAGGTAAAAACCGGCCAACTGCTCCTTGGTTTCAGCGAATGGGCCATCGGTGATCGACATCTTGCCGTTGCGCATACGCACCGTGGTAGCGGTCTGCACCGACTCCAGCGCTTCGGCGGCGACCATCCGGCCGCTGCCCTGGATCGACTCGGCATAGGCCATGCACTCCTCGTCCTTCGGGCTTTCCGGCAGCGAATGCAGCAGGCGCTCATCGCTGTAGACCAGGCATAAATACTTCATGAACGTCTCCTGATTCGAACGGATCAACTATGGGCGTGGATTGGCCATTTGGCGCGGCGCCCCGACAAATAACATCGATCAGGGTTTCAGATCGAACAGGACGGTGCCGCTCATCATGTCGAACGGCGCCGACCAGTGCTCATGGACGATCTGCCACAACCCGCCTTCCTGGCGATAGCACGCACTGCCGCGCATCCAGCAGGCCTGGGTTTCGCCCTTGTCGTTGGTGCCGCCGCAATGGGCCAGCCAATGGGCGAAGGCGATCTCCTGGGACGCCTCGATGCGGATGTCCTGGAACTCGAAAATGTGCGGGCCGGGGCACATTTTCATGCAATCTTCCCAATGCGCGCGATACGCCTCTTTGCCCTTGAATTGCAACGCCTTGACCGCGTCGAAGGAGACGATGTCGTCGGCATACAGGGTCATGATTTTATCGACGTCCTTGGCCATCATGGCCTGACGATAGGTTTCGATCAGGTTCTGGATCTGGGTGTGCGAGTTCATGGTGGTTCTCCGTGGTTTTTATTGGAAGACACCCTTAGTCGTCTGGCGATCCGGCGAATCGACAGAAGAAATAAAAATAATCCATATCGCCAGACTCGCTAGAATCCGAGACTCATTTTCCGTTGGAAACAGGACACGCCAGTGACAGCCCGACTCGTGCCTTATGAAAGCCTGAACACGCTGCAGCGCCAACAGGTCGAGGCCATCGAAGTGCATTCGGAACAGATCAAATTCTCCGGCGACATCCACGGTGCGTTGCACACGTTGTTGTCCAAACCCGGCCCGGGGGTCAAGGGGTTCGCCTTGCTGGCCGAAGACGTTCCCGTGGCGTTCCTGCTGCTCAAGCGCCCGCCAGTGCTGCCAGCCTGGGCCGATGAACACAGCGCGACCCTGCATGCGCTGCAAGTCGATCAACGCGCTCAGGGCCAAGGCTTCGGCAAGGCCTGCCTGCAAGCACTGCCCGAGGTAGCGCGCCAGGCCTGGCCGGAAATCAAAGGGCTGGAGCTGTCGGTGGATGCGGATAACGCTGCGGCGATTGCGCTGTATGCCAAGTATGGTTTTGTCGACAGCGGCGAAGCGTACAAGGGCCGGATCGGTTATGAGCGGCGGATGGGGTTGTTATTTTAATTGCGCGCCGATGAACCTTCGTAGGAGATTACAGCGTCAAAACCATCTCATGCCACGCCATGCCGCCATGGTCGGATGCTGACGGTTTGATGTAGGCAAAACCAAACCCGGCATACAACGGAATATGCCGTTCCTTGCACATCAAATGGATGGTTGCCTTGTTCATCCCGCGCATACGCTCGATGAATTCACCCATCAAACGCTTGGCCAAACCCTGCCCCTGGTAATCCGGGTGCACCACCACCGACATGATCACCACGTTCGGCCCGGCCGGGTCGTGGCCGATAAGCTCCTTGAACGCTTCGTCCGACATTTCCACCTGAAACGCCGCACCGGAATTGATGAAACCGGCTACAACGCCGTCCACTTCGGCCACGATAAAGCCTTCGGGCCAGGTGGCGATGCGGGTGGCGATTTTCTCGCGGGTGGCGGCTTCGTCGCCTTCGTAGGCAACGGTTTCGATGGCGTAGCAACGGTCCAGATCAGCAGACGTGACGTGGCGGATGACGGTGTTCATGGCAGCTCGGGGTCAGCGTGGGAAAGGCGTGAATCATAAATCAGCCGCTGTGTGACATCGAGAAACGAATCGAGCGATCCGTCTCTCGATGCGGGGCTCAAGCCTTGAGCGGCAGCCAGATTTCCAGCTTGCCGGTATTGAGCTTTGGGTTGAAGTCTTCGCTGTAACGCTCAAACTCCGGGGCGTTGAGCAGTTCACGCCCGGACTGCGGCAGCCATGTGCCATGGATGTATTGGAAGGTTTGCGCCAAGGTGTCCAATGAGCCTTTGTGCTCGAACACCACGTATTGCTGCGGCTGAATCTCGACCCAGCGGTACGTCTCCGGCAAATCGTCGAGTTTGCTGATCTCGACCCCGGCGATGTAATCAAAGCCGCCCTGGCCGTCGAAATTGCAGCAGACGCCGTAGGTCACTTCGCCTTTTTGACCCGGGACATGGCCGATGTGGGGCACGAACTTTTCCCAGAGCTCGGGAATGCCTTTTACGGTTTGTTGGGTAAATTTGCCGCCAAGCCCTGCAATCAGCAGGAAGTGTCCATGTACAAACCGTGGCTCGGACACCTCAACGCGTGTTTGCTCATCCATGACTCGACTCCTGGAACTAAAAATGGGTTCGGCTGGGAGTATAGAAGCCAAACCCGATTCGCCCAATTACAGGGCGTGCAACTGCTCGACGGCGCCCGCCCCCACAAACTCGTTGTAACCCGATAGGATCACGTAGATCGCGAAATAGCAGAAGATCGCAGCCGATGCCATATAGGAATAACGCAACAACTTATCGCCCAGCAACTTGCCGCCGTGGCTCGCGGCGAAGCACAGGCCGGCTGACCAGAGCAAACCCGCGCAGAGGAAACCGCCGAGAAACAGTGCCGAGCTGAGCGGGCCACCACCGCCGGAACGGGCGATCAGCGTGCCGCCAACGGCCGCGAACCAGAGAATCGCGCTGGGGGAGGACATGGCGAGAAAAATACCGCGCAAGAACTCCTTGCGATGGGAGTTGTTTCCCACCTCCGCCGTCTGGGCGAGCACTGCCTCGTGGTGAATCGCCGAATAGATCATCTTCGCCGCGAAGTACACCAGCAGCGCCGAACCACCGATCCACAGCACCCAACGCACGGTTTCGTACTGCAGCAACACCGTCATGCCGGCCAGCGCCAGCACGGCGTAGATCAGGTCACCCACACAAGTCCCCAACCCCAGCGCAAAGCCTTGAAAATAGCCGCGCTGCATGGCCAGCGTGATCATCGCAATATTGGCCACGCCAATGTCCAGACACAGCGACAGGCTCAACAAGAAGCCACTGGTAAATTCCATCGAACCCTATCCTTCGGACACATTTGTTTGATTTGAGGCTGGACAGTCTGCCACAGCTGACCGTACATTCCGCCACAGGTCACCGCAGTGACCAGCGTCGCTCGGACGGTTCCGGGCGCTTACGTTATCCGAGGCAACAATGGCCGAACAAGGTTCGCCGCGCCGCTTTGCGCGCATAGATCGACTCCCCCCTTACGTTTTCAACATCACTGCCGAGCTGAAGATGGCCGCCCGTCGTCGTGGCGAAGACATCATCGACTTGAGCATGGGCAACCCCGACGGCCCCACGCCGCCGCACATCGTCGAAAAACTTGTGCAGGTCGCTCAGCGCGAAGACACCCACGGTTACTCCACGTCCAAGGGCATTCCGCGCCTGCGCCGGGCGATTTCCAACTGGTACAAGGAACGCTACGAGGTCGACATCGACCCGGAAAACGAAGCCATTGTCACCATCGGTTCCAAGGAAGGCCTGGCGCATTTGATGCTGGCCACCCTCGACCAGGGCGACACCGTGCTGGTGCCCAACCCGAGCTACCCGATTCACATCTACGGTGCCGTGATTGCCGGCGCCCAGGTGCGGTCGGTGCCGCTGGTGCCGGGTGTGGATTTCTTCGCGGAACTGGAGCGAGCCATTCGCGGGTCGATTCCGAAGCCGAAGATGATGATCCTCGGTTTCCCGTCCAACCCGACCGCACAGTGCGTGGAGCTGGATTTCTTCGAGCGTGTCATCGCCCTCGCCAAGCAATACGACGTGCTGGTGGTGCACGACCTGGCCTACGCCGACATCGTCTACGACGGCTGGAAAGCCCCGTCGATCATGCAGGTGCCAGGCGCCAAAGACATTGCGGTGGAGTTTTTCACCCTGTCCAAAAGCTACAACATGGCCGGCTGGCGCATCGGCTTCATGGTCGGCAACCCGGAACTGGTCAACGCCCTGGCGCGGATCAAGAGCTACCACGACTACGGCACCTTCACCCCGCTGCAAGTCGCGGCGATCGCGGCGCTGGAAGGCGATCAACAATGCGTGCGCGACATCGCCGAGCAGTATCGCCAACGCCGCAACGTGCTGGTCAAAGGCCTGCATGAGCTGGGCTGGATGGTGGAAAACCCGAAGGCATCGATGTACGTCTGGGCCAAGATTCCCGAGGCTTACGCGCATTTGGGCTCGCTGGAGTTCGCCAAGAAACTGCTGGCCGAGGCCAAGGTTTGCGTCTCACCGGGTGTTGGGTTTGGTGAGTATGGCGATGATCACGTGCGATTCGCCCTGATCGAAAACCAGGACCGGATCCGCCAGGCCGTACGTGGGATTCGCGGGATGTTCCGGGCAGATGGCCTGGCCACCAAGTCCACCACCTGACCTGGCTTGTAGGAGCCGGCTTGCTGGCGATGCAGGCGACTCGGTTTAACGTATAACCGCGTCGATGCGATCGCCAGCAAGCCGGCTCCTACAGGGGTTTGCATCAGACACAAAAAAACCGCATCGCTGCGGTTTTTTTGTGCCTGTCGATTCGCTTAAACGAACAGCGACAACAACAGAATAAAGCCCAGGGCCACCACGGAGAGGATGGTTTCCATCGCAGTCCAGGTCTTGAAGGTTTCAGCCACGGTCATGTTGAAGTACTGCTTGACCAGCCAGAAACCGGCGTCATTCACGTGCGACAGGATCAACGAACCGGCACCGGTGGCCAGCACCAGTAGCTCACGGTTCACACCCGGAATCATCCCCACCACCGGCACCACGATGCCGGCACCCGTGATAGTCGCCACGGTCGCCGAACCGGTGGCGATACGGATCACCGCCGCCACCAGCCAGGCCAGCAGGATCGGCGAGATCTGTGCGTTCACTGCCATGTGGCCGATCACGTCGCCCACACCGCTGGTCACCAGCATCTGTTTGAAGCCACCACCGGCACCGATGATCAGGATGATCGCGGCGGTCGGCGCGAGGCTCGCATCCAGCCATTTCATCATTTGGCTGGAACCGATGCCCTGCTTGTAGCCGAAGGTATACAGCGACAGCAGCAATGCCAGCAGCAACGCCGAAATCGGGTGACCGATCAGGTCCATAAAGGCGCGGAAAATGTTGCCGTCCGGCAGCACCACGTCGGCAAAGGTTTTTAGCAGCATCAGGAACACCGGCAGCAGCACGGTCACCAGGGTGATGCCGAAGCTCGGCAGCTCAGCCGAATCGGTTTCGCGCGCCAGTTGATCCACCAGTTCCTGGTTCGGGTGACCGGGAATGTGCTTGGCGATGAACGTACCGAAGATCGGGCCGGCAATGATGGCGGTTGGCAGCGCTACGATCAGGCCGTACAGAATGGTTTTACCGATGTCGGCACCGAACACGCCGATGGCCAGCAGCGGCCCCGGGTGCGGCGGCACCAGGCCATGTACGGCGGACAGACCGGCCAGCAGCGGGATACCGATCTTGATGATCGACACGCCGGTACGGCGGGCCACGATGAACACCAAAGGAATCAGCAACACGAAGCCGATTTCGAAGAACAGCGGAATGCCGACCAGGAACGCGGCGAACATCATTGCCCACTGCACCTTGTCCTTGCCGAAGGCGCGGATCAACGTCTGTGCAATCTGATCCGCACCACCTGATTCGGCCATCATTTTGCCGAGCATCGTACCCAGCGCCAGGATGATGCCGACGAAACCAAGCACGCCACCGAAGCCGTCCTGGAACGCCTTGATGATGGTGCCGATCGGCATGCCGGAGGTCAGGCCGAGGAAGGCAGCGGCGATGATCAGTGCGAGGAACGGGTGCAACTTGAACTTGGTGATCAGGACGATAAGCCCGATCACCGTGACCACTGCATCGAGCAGCAGGAACGTCTCGTGGGACATGCCAAACATTGGGGGTGTCTCCTGGTTGTTGTTGTTATTAAAGCGGGTTAATCAGAAGTGGTGAGGACAGCGCTGTCTTTGCAAGCACAGTCATACCGCCTGTTTCAGGCCGTTCGCCTGCCACCACGCATGAGCCTGCGCCGCCAGTTGCCCGACACTGTTGGTCGAAGCATCCAGCGCCAGGGTCAACGGCTCGCCCACAGGCGATTCGAGGGTGGCGAACTGGCTGTCGATCAGGGTCGACGGCATGAAATGACCCGGCCGATGGGAGACGCGGTCGGCAGCGACTTCAGGGGTCAACTCAAGAAACACGAAACCCAGGCCCGGCAAGGCACTGCGCAGACGTTCGCGATAAATGTGTTTGAGGGCCGAACAGGTCAACACCGGGCGCTCGCCCCTGGCATCGATACGACGCAGTTCATCGCACAGGCTGTCGAGCCAGCCGGCACGGTCTTCGTCGTTCAGGGGGGTACCCGCGCTCATCTTTTCAATGTTGGCGGCAGGGTGAAAGGAGTCGCCTTCAATGGCAGTGGCGCCGCTCAGATGGCACAGGGCCTCGCTGACGCACGTCTTGCCGCAACCGGCAACGCCCATGATGACCAGGGCGGTGATGGGATGATTCATGTAACACCTCAGCGCGCAGACAGCGCTACCTTTGCCGGTTATGACACTCGATCAAAAGCAGAAGTTGCCGACGCCTTTCTTGTCATTTTGTGGGTTGCAGCTGGTTAAGTCCCGACGCCAAAAAGCGAGGATCAGGCGAACCCTCGCTCACGCATTGCAGCTGCATCGAGACAGCGCTACCTTAGTGCCTTGAATTTTGTTTGGCAAGCCGTCGATGACCCCAACTAAAAACGATAAAAATACCCGCACCACTGGCCGCCCTACCCTGAACGAAGTGGCGCGACTGGCTGGCGTCAGCCCGATCACCGCTTCCCGCGCCCTGCGCGGGGTCAGCACGGTGGCCACCGAACTGGTGGAAAAAGTCCAGAAGGCCGCGCTGGAACTCAATTACGTGGTCAATCCTGCCGCCCGCGCCCTGGCCTCGGCCCAGAGCCATTCGGTGGTGGTATTGGTGCCGTCGTTGTCCAACCTGTTGTTCATCGACACCCTGGAAGCCATTCATCAGGTTTTGCGCCCCAAGGGCTTCGAAGTGCTGATCGGCAACTTCCATTACTCGCGCGATGAAGAAGAAAACCTGCTGCGCAATTACATGGCGTATCAGCCGCGCGGCCTGTTGCTGACCGGTTTCGACCGCACCGAAAGTTCGCGTCGGATGATCGAAGCCAGCAACATTCCGTGTGTGTACATGATGGAACTGGACAGCGCCGCCGGGCTCAATTGCGTCGGTTTCTCGCAGTTGGCGGCCGGTGAAACGGCGGCCGAGCATTTACTGTCACGCGGGCGCAAGCGCCTGGCTTACATCGGCGCGCAGCTGGATCAACGCACGTTGCTGCGCGGCGAAGGTTTCCGCAAAGCGCTGAAAAAGGCCGGCCTGTATGACCCGGATCTGGAAGTGCTGACGCCCCGCGCCTCCTCCGTCGGCCTCGGCGGCGAGCTGTTCCTGCAACTGCTGGCCAGTCAGCCGGATGTCGATGCGATCTTTTTCGGCAACGACGACCTGGCCCAGGGAGCTTTGCTCGAAGCCATGCGCTGCGGGATCAAGATTCCGGAACAGGTGGCGATTCTGGGTTTCAACGATTTGCCGATGTCAGAACACATGGTTCCGCGCCTCAGCAGCATCAACACCCCCCGCGAAGCCATTGGTCGTCGAGCGGCGGAGCAGATGCTGACGCTGATGGCCGGCAACACCGTGGCCAAACCGGTGCAGGACATGGGGTTTGAGTTGATGGTGCGCGAGAGCACATAGTTTCCCCGTCGCAGCTCCTACACTTGCATATACGCCATTCTCGATGGAGTAGCCCAATGGAACATGCACTGAAGATTCTCGGCAAAGCCTCGTCCATCAACGTCCGAAAAGTGCTGTGGACCTGTGAGGAACTGGGTATTGCCTACGAACGCGAGGACTGGGGCAGTGGTTTTGCATCCACCCACAGCCCCGAGTTCCTGCGCTTCAATCCCAACGCACAGGTGCCGGTGATCATCGATGAGGCTGGCGTGTTGTGGGAATCCAATACCATCTGCCGCTATCTGGCCGGCAAATACCAACACCAGCATGAGCTGCTGCCTGGCGAACCGGCGGCACGCGCCCGGGTTGAACAGTGGATGGACTGGCAAGCCATCGAGCTCAATGCGTCATGGAGTTACGCGTTCATGGCATTGGTGCGCAAGGATCCGGAATTCCAGGACGCGCATCGTACCGACGTCAGCGTGCGTGGCTGGAACCAGAAGATGGGAATCCTTGAACATCAACTCGCAACCACCAAGGCCTACGTGGCCGGTCCACGATTCACCCTGGCGGATATTGTCATCGGTTTGTCGGTCAATCGCTGGCTGATGACGCCGATTGACCGCCCTGATTACCCGGCAGTCGATGAGTATTTCCAACGCCTGGCGCAGCGCCCCGGATTCCTCAAATACGGCTGCAACGGCTTGCCGTGAACGGAAACGAACCCCCTGTGGCGAGGGAGCTTGCTCCCGCTGGGCAGCGAAGCGGCCCCCAAAAAGGAACTGCTGCGCAGTTCAACGGGAGCAAGCTCCCTCGCCACAGGTTCAGCGTTGCGGCTAGTTCAGCTGCAACGTCGAGTTGAACTGGCTGATCGCATCCACCACATGGCGCGAGCCCTGCTGGATTTCCAGAATCACCTCCCCCGCCTCGTTCGCCAACTCCACACCGAGCCCGGTTCGACTCAAACTTGACTGCATGCTCGACACCGCACTCAACGACAAATCGTGGTTCTTGCGCACCACCTCGACAATTTCCAGCGTCGCCTG
This sequence comes from Pseudomonas sp. Irchel s3b5, assembly GCF_900187435.1. NCBI lineage: Bacteria > Pseudomonadati > Pseudomonadota > Gammaproteobacteria > Pseudomonadales > Pseudomonadaceae > Pseudomonas > Pseudomonas sp. Irchel s3b5. The sequence goes on along the minus strand of NZ_FYDY01000028.1, from coordinate 41,190 downwards.
GCTGGTGCGCGCCGCAAGACTGCGCACTTCATCGGCCACCACCGCAAACCCTCGTCCGTGCTCCCCGGCGCGAGCCGCTTCGATGGCTGCGTTGAGTGCCAGCAAGTTGGTCTGATCGGCAATGCCGCGGATCGTCTGCACAATGGTGCCGATGATGTCGGACTGCTTGCTGACAGCGTCGATGCTCACTGCCGCTTCGTTCAAGTCCTTGGAAATGTCCTGGATGATCTGCACCGTTTGCTGCACCACCTCGGACCCTTTGCGCGCACAAACATCGTTTTGCACGGAGGTGCTGTGGGCCGATTCAGCGGCGGTTTGCAGGGTCGTCATCTGGTGAGTGATGTCGCTGGCAAACTTGACGACTTTGTACAGGCGGCCCTTCGCGTCGAACAACGGGTTGTAGGAGGCTTCGAGAAAGATCGTCTGACCTTGCTTGTTTTTGCGCTCGAAACGATGGGAGTGATATTCGCCGCGATTGAGCGAAGCCCAAAAATTCTTGTAACCCTGGGACTCGGCTTCAGCACGATGACAAAACAGACTGTGGTGTTGCCCCACCACTTCGTTGAGCGTGTACTGCATGGTTTTCAGGAAGTTTTCATTGGCGGTGATCACGCGGCCCTCAGGGGTGAACTCAATCACCGCCATCGAGCGTCCGATCGCTGCAAGCATGCTTTGGTTTTCATGTTCCTTGTTGACCCTGGCAGTGACCTCGGTCGCGACTTTGATCACGCTCCTGACCTGGCGATCGGGGCCCATCACCGGCATGTAACTGGCTTCGAGCCAGATTTCCCTGCCGGCCTTGTCCAACCGCAAAAACGTGCCGCTCAGCGGCTCGCCACGCGCCAGATCACGCCACAACTTGGTGTAGGCGTCGCTGCGGTAATACTGTTCTTCACAAAAAATGCGGTGATGCTTGCCGCGCACTTCATCGGCGCTGTAACCCATGGCGCTGCAGAAATTCTCATTGGCCTCGATCACGAAGCCATCCGGGGTGAATTCAATCATCGCCATCGAACGACTGACCGCCGCCAACTTGGCATTGGCCTCGGTCAGTGCACAACTGAATCGTTCGATTTCCAGCAGGTCAGCCTTGTGATGTAGGTTGAACATAGTCGTATCACCTTCGGCGCGTTCTTTTGATTAATGAAAGTTGCTGGTCTTTCACATCCACCACTACGTTCCACGGAACAGGCACACGCGTTCCTCCAATAAGAAGGAATTGTCAGGTGATAAATGATGATCAATCGGAGGGTCCCTATACCGGCACTCTCATCAAGACATCCTTCTCTTGATAGCCCGCACGCGGGCCAGCCCTAACAGACTCGTCAAGTAACTCCATTTAACGCAAGGCTCCTTTGGTCAAGTGTGGGTGCCTTGAATTGCGCACTCTGACCGCCAATATCGACCTGTCCAGCATGGTCGATATCGTTAGTTACACGTCAGCATAGCCAGCAGCGCCCCTCTTGCAAGGCCACTAATCGGCCATCATGGGGACAAAATCGGTTCAGCGTCCGCAGGGCCGTGAGAAAAATGTATTTCGGTACCGACGAACGGTAAAAAAAGACCCTCAATTCAGCGGTTTACAAGGGAAGTCCTGCAGATTGTTTTCAGCGAATCGCTCCCACATTGCATGGGAGCGATCAGTCAACGCGGGCTCAGTGACCGAACACGTCAACCTTCTTGGCTTTTTTATCAGCACGTTTTTCGATGGCGGTTTTCGCCGGTTTCTTTTTCGCCGCTTTCTTTGAATCCATACCTTTGGACATGACACGTACTCCACACACTGGGATGTGAGATCAGGTATACACCTATCCCCTCGCGCATGTTCTTTTATAATCGCCCGTTTTGCGCACCGACAGTCGAAGACATGCCCAGCACTCAATACAGCCGACTCGACGAGCCGTTATGGCCGTTGATGAACAAGTTCTATCGCGCCCACCAGTCGTCAATGAAAGCCGTCCGTGACGCTCAGTTATGGGTGGCCCGGCGTGACGAAATCGTTGCCGTGCTGTGTCTGCGCCCGGTGTCCGGCGGGCATTGGCTGACGGGGCTGTTTGTCGATCCGGGCTGTCGCGAGCAAGGGATTGCGGCGGGACTGATCGAGGCGGCGGTGAAGGATTGCGAACTCCCGGTGTGGTTGTTCTGTCATCCGGATCTGCGGGGGTTTTATGAGCGTCGCGGCTTTACGTTCGATCCGCAGATGCCTTACGCGATGGTTGAGCGTTTGACGCGCTATGCGCGCAGCAAGCCGATGATTGCGATGGGATTGACCCCATAAACAATTGTGGGAGCGAACATGCTCGCTCCCACAGGGTTTGGGGTGGTTTTATTCGTCCGCGTTGGGATCAAGATCCGGGAACATCACCTCGGTAAACCCGAACTTGCTGAAGTCCGTAATCCGCGAAGGGTACAGGCGGCCTATCAAGTGATCGCACTCATGCTGCACCACCCGCGCGTGGAACCCCGAGGCAATGCGCACGATGGGTTCGCCCTTGGGGTCGACACCTTCGTAGCGAATATGCTGGTAGCGCTGTACCTCGCCGCGCAGGCCGGGCACTGACAAACAACCTTCAAAGCCCTCCTCAAGCGTCGGGCTCAGCGGCGTGATCAACGGGTTGATCAGAATCGTCTGCGGCACCGCTTCGGCGTCCGGATAGCGCTCGCTGTGCTCGAACCCGAAAATCACCAATTGCAGGTCGACGCCAATCTGCGGTGCGGCGAGGCCGACTCCGCCGACACTTTCCATGGTCTGGAACATGTCGTCGATGAGTTGCCACAGCTCGGGGCTGTCGAACATCTCGGCGGGTACGGGCGGAGCAATGCGCAGCAGGCGCTCGTCGCCCATTTTCAGAATGTCACGAATCATGTTTGGGCTTCGTCAGTGGTCGGCTTGAGCGAGTGATCCCGGCCCAGCCCCGACACGTGGTGCTTTTCCTCATGGCCCGGACCGTGTTCGCCGGGGACCTTTTCGCCGGGGTCCTTGCCCTCTCGCGACATGTGCTCGATCACTGCATTCATTTCCGCGCCGAGCAACAGCACCGCGGCGGAAATGTAGAAGTACAGCAACAGCACGATGATCGCGCCGATACTGCCATACATGGCGTTGTAGTTGGCGAACTCCTTGACGTAGAAGCCGAAGCCCAGCGACGCGATGATCCATACCACCACGGCCAGTACAGAGCCGGGCGTGATGAAGCGAAACTCCTGTTTGACGTCAGGCATGACGTAGTAGATCAACGCCACTGCGACCATCAACAGGATCACGATCACCGGCCAGCGTGCGATGGTCCAGAGTGTGACGATGAAATATTCGAGGCCGACTTGCGATGCGATCCAGCTCATCACTTGAGGACCGAGCACCATCAGCGCGGCGGCGATCAGCAACATACCGGCGATGCCGACCGTGTAGATGATCGACAGCGGAAAACGCTTCCACGCAGGACGACCTTCCACCACGTCGTAGGCAGCGTTCATCGCGCTCATCATCAAGCGCACACCGGCTGAAGCGGTCCACAAGGCAATCACAATACCCACCGACAGCAAACCACCCTTGGACTGCTGAAGCTGGTCAATGACCGGGTTGACCTGTTCCAGGGCCTGGGGCGGCAGCACGAGTTCCGATTGCAGGCGCAGCCACGAAAAAAAATCAGGCAGGTGCAAAAAACCGATCAAGGCAATCAGAAACAGAATGAACGGAAACAGCGAAAACAGCATTTGATAGGCAAGCGCCGAGGCATAGGTCGACATCTCGTCGTCGACGAACTCGGTGACCGTGCGCACCATCACACGGTGCAGGGGCAAGCCTCTCATGTCCGGGAAAATCATTAGCGTCTCCATCCGCCGCAAACAGATTCGGGTTCAAGTTGTGGCGACTCAGGGGCCGTTTTCTTCCATCAAAGTAGCGCACTTCGCGACTTTGAAACAATTTCAGTGATCAAGTTCAGGCTGACACAAAAACGGCCATCTGAAGATGGCCGTTCCTTACCGTCATCCAAGGCCGAATCAGGCCTCGTCGACGCTTTTCTTGACCGCATCCTTGGCTTTGCCTATGGCTTGTTGTGCTTCGCCTTTCTTTTCCTGCACCACGCCTTCGGCGCGCATTTTGTCATTACCGGTGGCCTTGCCAACGCCTTGCTTGACGTTGCCCACGGCTTCATTGGCCATGCCTTTCACTTTATCGCCTGTGCTGCTCATGGTATTTCTCCTGTGAACATCGGGATGGAAAAGTGGTTACACAAGGTTGACCGGGGGCGTTTGCGCGGAGTTTCATTTATTTTCACCGCGTCATTTCATCGCTCGATGCAGGTTGGGCTTTATGTTTGCCCGGCAACCCCCGAGAATGTGCAACACTTTCAGGCCATGGCGCTGAAGATCCAATCCCGTAGGAATGTTATGAAACTCGATAAAAAGCAGGCCATTGCCCGCAGAAACCAGGAACTCGGCGGTGCTGTGCTTGGCGTCAACAACTGCCACTTCGCCGAACTGAACCGTAACCGCAACATCTGGTGGTTCGACCTCCCGGTCGCGCGCCTGGCGATTGGTCAGTACGAGTGGATTCACCTGCTGATGCACACACCGGACACCGACGAACTGCTGCACCTGAAAGTGCCGACCGTGTTCCTGCGCGAGAAACTTGAAGGCCTGGTGATACGCAACGAAGGCAAGCGCAAGGCGGCCCTGAGCCTGGAACTGAGCGCCGACAAGGACTCGTACCTGCAGGACATGCGTCCGACAGGGACCAACGTCAACTTCGCGCCGTTCCGCTTGTAATACACAAAATCGTTGTGGCGAGGGGGCTTGCCCCCGTTCGGCGGCGCAGCCGTCGTAAATCAGATGAGTATGGTGTGTCAGGCGAATGGCAACTGCTGGTTTTGGGGCCGCTTCGCAGCCCAGCGGGGGCAAGCCCCCTCGCCACAAAAGCACTTTGACCAGAAAGTCTGCGCCAACAAAAAGCCCCGCATTTGCGGGGCTTTTTGTATTACGCGGTGGCTTTCTTCGCGTTGATCTTTTTCAGCTCTTCATCGCGCAATTCACGACGCAAGATCTTGCCGACGTTGGTGGTCGGCAGTGCATCGCGGAACTCCACGGCGCGCGGGACCTTGTAGCCGGTGACGTTGGCGCGCATGTGCTCCATCACCTGTTCCTTGGTCAGGGTCACGCCCGGTTTGGCAACGATGAAGATCTTGATCGCCTCGCCCGACTTTTCGTCAGGCACGCCGATGGCTGCGCATTGCAGCACGCCCGGCAGAACGGCGAGCACGTCTTCCAGCTCGTTCGGGTACACGTTGAAACCGGAGACCAGGATCATGTCTTTCTTGCGATCGACAATGCGCAGGTAACCATCCGCCTGAATCAGCGCGATATCACCGGTTTTCAGCCAGCCTTCGCTGTCGAGCATTTCATCGGTCGCGTCCTGGCGCTGCCAGTAACCTTTCATGACTTGCGGGCCCTTCACGCACAGCTCGCCGATCTCACCCATTGGCTGTTCAACGCCCGCATCGTCGATGACTTTGCACAGGGTCGAGGGCACCGGAATGCCGATGGTGCCGATCTGAATGTTCTGGATCGGGTTGACCGTCGCGACCGGGCTGGTTTCGGTCATGCCGTAACCTTCGCAGATGGCGCAACCGGTGACCGCTTTCCAGCGTTCGGCCGCGGCCAGTTGCAGGGCCATGCCGCCGGACAACGTGACTTTCAGCGCCGAGAAATCCAGCTTGCGGAAGCCTTCGTTGTTACACAGGGCCACGAACAGCGTGTTCAGCCCGACGAAACCGCTGAACTTCCACTTCGACAGTTCCTTGACCATCGCCGGCAGGTCGCGCGGGTTGCTGATCAGGATGTTGTGGTTGCCGATCAGCATCATCGCCATGCAATGAAAGGTGAACGCATAGATGTGGTACAGCGGCAGCGGCGTGATCAGGATCTCGCAACCTTCATTCAGGTTGGAACCCATCAGTGCCTTGCATTGCAGCATGTTGGCGACGAGGTTGCGGTGGGTCAGCATCGCGCCCTTGGCTACGCCCGTGGTGCCGCCGGTGTATTGCAGCACCGCGACATCACCGCTGGCGGGGCTGGCTTCCGCGACCGGTTGGCCCATGCCTTTGCTCAGCACATCGTTGAACTTGACGGCTTTGGGCAGGTGATACGCCGGGACCATCTTCTTCACGTATTTGATGACGCTGTTGATCAGCAGGCGCTTGAGCGGCGGCAGCAGGTCGGCGACTTCGGTGATGATGACGTGCTTGACGCCCGTCTTCGGCACGACCGTTTCAGCCAGGTGCGCCATGTTGGCCAGGCAGACCAACGCTTTGGCACCGGAGTCATTGAACTGGTGTTCCATTTCCCGCGCGGTGTACAGCGGGTTGGTATTGACCACGATCATGCCGGCGCGGATGGCACCGAAGACGGCAACCGGGTACTGCAACACGTTGGGCAGTTGCACCGCGATTCGATCGCCGGGCTGCAAGTCGGTATGCTGTTGCAGGTAAGCGGCAAAGGCACCGGACAATTCGTACAGTTCACCGTAGGTGATTGTCTTGCCCAGGTTGCTGAATGCCGGCTTATTGGCGAAGCGTTGGCAGGATTGCTTCAACACTGCCTGAATATTCGGGTACTCGTCTGGATTGATGTCGCAAGCAATCCCAGCTGGGTACTTATCCTTCCAAAAGTCTTCGTTCATGGAAGCCCACTCCTCAGCAACGCGAATTCAGCACCGCATTTGATGCGATTATTATTGGTGTTTGGTCATTGGTGAATCTGGCTGACAGAAGGCCGAGAAGTCACAAAGCGCGCCGAGAGTAGCAGCTTTGCCAAGGGTCGCCTAGAGCCAAAAGCGGCCTCTACAGTCACAATTGTGACTCAAGAATAACAAGCAGTCATTTTAGAGCAAAAAACCTATTAGTCTCTGAAACCCACGGATTTCGGGGCTCAAAGCAAAAGATCGCACCGATTTACGAAAATTTACGCGATATCACGCAACTCCCGCCGCAGAATCTTGCCCACCGGCGTCATCGGCAACGACTCACGCAACACAATGTGCTTGGGTACCTTGTACGCCGTGAAGTTCTCCTTGCAGTAGGCCTTCAGCTCTTCAAGGCTGACACCCGCTTCGCGAGCCACCACAAACAGCTTCACCGCCTCTCCCGACCGTTCGTCTGGCACGCCGATGACTGCGCAGTTAGCGACATTCGGGTGAGCCATCACCACGTCTTCGATTTCGTTCGGGTACACGTTGAAACCAGAGACGATGATCATGTCTTTCTTGCGATCGACGATGCGCACGAAACCGTCCGGATCGATCACCGCAATGTCGCCGGACTTGAACCAGCCCTCGGCGTCCAGCACCTCGGCGGTGGCCTCGGGTTTCTGCCAGTAGCCCTTCATGATCTGCGGACCTTTGATGCACAGTTCGCCGCGCTCGCCCAAGGGCTGTTCGACGCCGTCATCACTGATCACTTTCAACGTGGTGCCCGGCACCGGCAGGCCGACGGTACCGATCCGCGACTGGTCGCCGTAAGGGTTGGTGCAGGCCACCGGCGAGGTTTCGGTCAGGCCGTAGCCTTCGGTGATGCGGCAGCCGGTCATCTGCTCCCAGCGTTCGGCGGTCGCCTTGACCAGCGCGGTGCCGCCGGAGTTGGTGAGCTTGAGCGTCGAGAAGTCCAGGGTCTTGAAGTCCGGGTGATCCATCAGCGCGACGAACAGCGTGTTAAGCCCCAGCAGTGCCGAGAACCGCCAGTTCTTCAGCTCTTTGATGAAGCCACCGATGTCCCGTGGATTGGTGATCAGCACGTTGTGATTGCCCGACACCATCATGCACATGCAATTCGCCGTAAATGCATAGATGTGGTACAGCGGCAGTGGTGCAATCATCACCTCCTGCCCTTCGCGCAACAGCGGTTGACCGTCGTTGCCGAACTGCTCCAGGCATGCGCGCACCTGTTGCATGTTGGCGACCAGGTTGCCATGGGTCAGCATCGCGCCCTTGGCCAGACCGGTGGTGCCGCCGGTGTATTGCAGCACGGCGATATCATCGAGGCCGACGTTCAGCGGCTTGATGCCCAGGCCTCGGCCCAGCGCCAACGCGCTCTTGAAGGAAACGGCCTGGGGCAAGGCATACTCCGGGACCATTTTCTTGACCTTGCTGACCAGGGTGTTGACCAGCCAGCCCTTGGCGGCAGGCATCAGGTCGCCCATCTTCGCTTCGATCAGGTACTGGATATCGGTGTCGGGAAGTACTTCCTGGACCTTCTGGCCGAACATGTTCAAGTACACCAGCGCCCGGGCACCCGAGTCCTTGAACTGATGACGCATCTCCCGCGCGGTGTACAGCGGGTTGGTGTTGACCACGATCAGCCCGGCGCGCAAGGCACCGAATACAGCGATCGGATAATGCAGGACGTTGGGCATCTGCACTGCGATGCGATCCCCGGCGACCAGATCGGTGTGCGATTGCAGGTAAGCGGCAAAAGCGGCGCTATGGCGTTCCAGTTCGGCGTAGGTCAGGGTCACGCCCATGTTGCTGAAGGCCGGGCGATCAGCAAATTTCTTGCAGGAACGCTCGAACACCTCGATCACCGATTTGTAAGCCCCAACGTCAATATCCAGGGGTACGCCGGCCGGGCGTTTGTCATTCCAGAAATCAGGTTGCATTGTTCTTGTCCTCTTTACCTGAGCCTATCCGAGGCCACTTTTCTGTCATTTCAAAAACAAACTACGAAAAGCGGAGCTTCACGGACACTAGCAGCAATGGCGATTCAGGCAAATATGCCCACAACCGTCATTGATCGTGTGAATCTTCGTGCAGTGGCGTGGCCTGATCAGACGCCCGACGCAGGATGCGCTATAAAATGCAACGAGCTGTTTCCGATCCGGCAGCCCCATGCAAAGGAACCGCAATGATCCACGATACGTTCTGGTTGACCACGAGCGACCACAGCCGCCTCTTCGTTAACCAGTGGCTGCCAGACGGCAGTCTCAAGGCAGTGATTCTGCTAGCCCACGGCATGGCCGAACACAGTGGTCGTTATGCGGATCTGGCGGAAAAACTCACTGAACACGGCTACGGCGTCTGTGCGCCGGACTTGCGCGGACATGGCAAAACTGCCGAAAACGGGACCCTTGGCCATTTCGCCGACGACGACGGCTGGTGCAAAGTCGTCAGCGACCTGGCGAGCCTCAACCAGCACATCGGCCAGGAGCATCCCGGCGTGCCGATCGTGTTGCTCGGTCACAGCATGGGCAGTTACATCGCCCAGGCTTATCTAATGCACCACAGCGCCAGTCTGCACGGGGCGATTCTCAGCGGTTCTAACTTCCAGCCCGTGACGCTTTATCGCGCGGCGCGGCAGATCGCCCGTCTGGAAAGGCTGCGCCAAGGGCCGAAGGGACGCAGCGCACTGATCGAATGGCTGTCGTTCGGCTCGTTCAACAAAAAATTCAAACCGGCGCGCACCCGATTCGACTGGCTCAGCCGCGATCCGGCGCAGGTCGATCGGTATGCCAATGATCCGCTGTGTGGCTTTCGCTGCACCAATCAACTGTGGATCGATTTGCTCGGTGGGTTGCAGCAAATCAGCAAAGCGTCCAATCTCGCGCAGATCGATCCGGGCCTGCCGCTGCTGGTGATTGGCGGTGAATGTGATCCGGTGAGCGAAGGCAAGCGTCTGACTGATCTGGCCAACGCCCTGCGCGCGGCCGGCAACCAGCACCTGCAACTGACCATTTACCCGCAGGCGCGGCACGAACTGTTCAACGAGAGCAACCGCGATGAAGTCATCGCCGATGTGCTGAACTGGATCGCACAGGCCTTGAGCAGCCCCCGGCCGCCCAGGGCCGAATAGCTTTTTGTGAATTTTCTAATTCGTCACAGGAATTGAGACAGATGACCCAGGTTACCAACACGCCATACGAAGCCCTTGAAGTCGGCCAGACCGCCAGTTTCAGCAAGACTGTCGAAGAGCGCGACATTCAGTTGTTCGCCGCGATGTCGGGCGATCACAACCCGGTGCACCTGGATGCCGAGTACGCCGCCAGCACCATGTTCAAGGAACGCATCGCCCACGGCATGTTCAGCGGCGCGTTGATCAGTGCAGCGGTTGCGTGCGAGTTGCCTGGGCCGGGGACCATATACATCGGCCAGCAAATGAGTTTTCAGAAGCCGGTGAAGATTGGCGACACCCTGACGGTGCGTCTGGAAATCCTCGAAAAACTGCCGAAATTCCGCGTGCGCATTGCCACCCGTGTATTCAACCAGCGCGATGAGCTGGTGGTGGATGGCGAGGCGGAGATTCTGGCGCCACGCAAGCAACAGAGCGTGACGTTGACCGAGCTGCCCGCCATCAGCATTGGTTGATCGCTAAAAAGATCGCGCCTGCGATCTTTTGATCTAGAAAAACGCCAGCCCTGCTGGCGTTTTTAATACGCGTTACGAACGGGCACGGGCCTGGTTACGCAGGGCTTTTACCTGATCGTGGTTGCGCTGCACACCATGGTACTGACGCTCAACCAGGTCACGAATACCAATCAGGTTGTTCTTGTTGATTTTCTCCATGGCATCCCGGTATGCCTTCAATGCATGGTCCTCACCACGCTCGGCTTCATTCAGCACAGCCTCCTCGTCCTTGCCGGTGAACATCGACTTCACATCGACCCAACGACGATGCAGATCGCCGGCGACACTGCTGGAGGTTTCCGGGTCGCCGCCCAGCGAACGAACGGCGGCCTGCAGTTCGGCCGCGGCCGTGGCGCAGTCGGAGGAGCGTTGAACAAACAGGGATTTGAGTTCAGGGTGTTTGATGTCTTCAGCGCAAGTCTTGAACCCTTTCTGACCGTCCTTGCTGGTTTCAATCAGGTCGTTGAGTACAGAAATGGCTTCTTTATTCATGTCGGTCATTTTTCAATTCCTTGCCGTGATGGAAGATGCAATGAACAGTGCACCCTGCATGCCAGCCTGAAACTGTTTATTTAATCGTTATATTTCAAATACTTATCAATAACCTAAAAATCTGTATCCGTTTTTTTTGCATGATCTGTCAATTGGCCTGCATGCAGAATGCCTGTATTTTCTCCACTGACTGAATCAAGACGACTGATCGATGAACCCTGAAAAGCTTGAACTGCTGATCACCCGCGAAATGCCCTTCGGCAAGTACAAGGGACGAATCATTGCCGACCTGCCCGGCCCTTACCTGAATTGGTTCGCCCGGGAAGGTTTCCCCCATGGCGAGCTCGGCGGTCTGCTGGCCCTGATGCAGGAAATCGATCACAACGGCTTGTCGGATTTGCTCGAGCCGTTGCGCGCCAAACACGGCAAACCAGCCCCGCGTCACTGACTCACCCGGCCCCCGACTGAGTACCCCCATGCCTGACAATACGCTCCGTGCCCGTGATGAAGCTTTCTGGCAGACCTTCGCCGACCGATACGAGGTCGAACCCGGCCCGATCAACCTTGAAAACGGTTACTTCGGGCGCATGTCGCGCACGGTGGTTGAGGAGTATCAGCGCAACATCGAGCTGATCAACCGCAGCAACTCGGTCTATGTGCGTCAACGGTTTGAACAGGGTGACAGCCTGAAGATTCGCGCGCAGTTGGCCCGTCTGATTGGCGTATCGGCCGATAGCATCGCTCTCACCCGCAATGCAACGGAGGGTTTGCAGTCGTTGATCCGCAACTACAACCTGCTCCAGCCCGGTGATCAGGTTCTGATCAGCGACCTGGAGTACGACACGGTCAAAGGCGCCATGCGCTGGCTGGCGCGCCATCGCGGCGTTGAAGTGATCGAGATCGAACACACGCACCCGGCAAGCTACGACAGTTTGCTCAGCACCTACCGTGACGCCTTCATCCGTTATCCGCGGCTCAAGTTGATGGCCCTGACCCACGTCACTCATCGCACCGGCCTGGTGATGCCGGTGCAGGCAATTGCAGCCGCCGCCAGGGAACACGGCATCGATGTGATCCTCGACGGTGCCCACGCACTCGGCCAGATCGAATTCGACCTGACCGAGCTGGGTATCGCGTTCGCCGGTTTCAACCTGCACAAGTGGATCGGTGCACCGTTGACGCTGGGTTTCATCTACATCGCCCCCGAACGCCTGGCTGATATCGACCCGGACATGGGCGAGGTGCATTACCCGGTGACCGACATCCGTGCCCGCACCTCCTACAGCACGCCTAATATTCCGGCACTGCTGACCCTGCCGCTGGTGCTCGAAGAACATTGGGCCATGGGCGGTGCCGGGGCCAAGGGTGCACGACTCAACTACCTGCGCAACCGCTGGGTCGGTGCGGTTCGCCAGTTACCGGGGATCGAAGTCATGACCCCGGATGATCCGCGGCTGTATTGCGGCATCACCTCGATGCGTTTTTCCCGCCACACCGACCAGCAACTGATGGTCGAACGACTGCTCAAGGAATACAACCTGTTCACCGTCACGCGAAGCGGCGCGGCGTGTGGCCCCTGCATTCGCATCACCCCCGGCCTCATCACCACCGCTGACGATATCGATGCACTGAGCAAGGCACTGACCGAACTGCGCTGACGTCAGACGGTGTACTTGTCGAAGTCTTCAGGCTTGATCTGTGTCGACGCCGCGAAGGTGTCGATGCCGATGGTCATCTGCCCGAAGAACCCGTCTTCATTCGAATCCCGTCCCAGTGTGTGCACGTTCAGGGTCGAGGCATCACCGCCCATGGTGGTGTAGAAAAAATCCTCGGGATTGGTCAGTCGCACTGTGCTGCGCCGTTCGTACTGACGGGAGCAGAGCACCGCACGCGAAGCGACTTCAGGCAGGTAAAGCTGCCCGACCCAGGCGACATGCCGCTCCTCCAGATAATTGTTGCCCGAGGTAATGCGCACGGCGACGTGAATGTGCAGCGCACGTCCGGCGTAGAACCCTGGATAGATGGTGGTGAAACGCACGATGCCCGATTTGTCGCTGAACTGCGCACCGCGCAGGTAGGTGTCGTCGTCGGTCCGGGCGATTGCGCCGATGTCGGCGGAATCGACCTCAACGTCCGGATTGACTTTGCTCCAGCCCGAATAGGCGCCGCGCGCATTGCAGTGCCAGATGTCCACCAGAGCATCCGGGACGGGTTCACCGGTCATGGCATCGACGATGGTCAGCCGCAGCACCAGCGGAATGCCGTCGGCGCCTTCGCTGATGTTCCTGCGGATCAGTTTCGGGTTGCGGAAATACGGGCCGGCAATTTGCTCGGGGGACAACAGGCAAACGGGGCTTGCGGGTGCAACTGAGGTATGGGCGTCCATGACGTTCTCTCTTCCATAAGATGAACGCAGGCTAGCATCGGTCGATTTTCAGGATGCGGTAACTATGTATCGCATGATGTCGATGATTTCATGCAAGGAGCTGCCGCAGGCCGCGATCTTCTTCGGCTCTGGACACATTTTCCGAGAAGCAAAAGATCGCAGCCTTCGGCAGCTCCTGCGTTTTCCTTCAGGCAAAAAAAAACGGTGCACCGACCAAGCGCACCGTAAAGCCGTAGAACACACAACGAAGTGTCGGGTGAAGCAATCAGTCCAGCAGCGCCAAAGCCTCGGCGGTGCACTCCTGAATGCGGGCCCAGTCGCCGTTCTTGATCCACTCCGGATCAAGCATCCAGCTACCGCCCACGCACATGACGTTTTTCAACGCCATGTAGCTCTTGATGTTGGCAGGACCGACGCCGCCGGTCGGGCAGAATTTCACTTCGCCGAACGGGCCGCCCAATGCCTTGATGGCCGCGACGCCGCCGCTGACTTCAGCCGGGAACAGCTTGAAACGGCGATAACCCAGGCCGTAGCCTTCCATGATGCCCGAGGCATTGCTGATGCCTGGCAACAGCGGAATCGGGCTGGCAACGCTGGCTTCCAGCAAGTCGCGAGTGATGCCCGGCGTGACGATGAACTGCGATCCTGCCGCTTCGGCCGCTGCCAGCATGGTGCGGTCGAGCACGGTGCCGGCACCGGTCATCAGCTCCGGGCGCTGCTCACGCAGGATCTGGATCGCCTTGAGGCCGAACTGCGAACGCAGGGTCACTTCCAGGGCCGTCAGCCCACCGGCCGCGAGGGCATCGGCCAGCGGCAGAACGTCCTGCTCGCGGGCGATGGTGATCACCGGCAGGATCCGCGCCTTGGCGCAAAGGCTGTCGATCAGGGCAACTTTATCCGCCATGGAAACGGTCGGGGATGGGTTTGTCATAGCGGCTGTTCCTTGGCTCATGGGCACCAGTAAATCTCTAACGTAGGTTGCAGAAACGCGCGAATCGGCATTGCGGCGACATCGTCACCGGCCAGTGCGGTACTCAGGGTGGTCAGCTTGGACTGACCGGAAATCGACAGGACTTTGTGCTTGGCCGAGGCCAGCAGTGCACGGCTCATGGTCAGGCGCTGATGCGGCACGGTCGGCGCCAGCATCGGCCAGCAGCGACGTATGCCATCGGCCTGCAAGGCCTCGGCAAGGTTCGGGCTATTGGGAAACAGCGAGGCGGTGTGACCGTCATCACCCATGCCCAGCACCAGAACGTCGATCACCGGCAGTTCGGAAAGCAGACGATCAGCCTGCTCGGCCGCCTGTTCCAGGTTGGCGCTGGCGCTGTACAGACTCAAAAACTGAGCCTTGGCCGCCGGGCCTTGCAACAGATAGCGCTTGATCAGGCCGGCATTGCTGTCGGCATGCTCGACCGGCACCCAACGCTCATCGGCCAGGCTGATGACCACGTTCGACCAGTCCAGCCTTTGCTTGGCCAGGTGCTGGAAAAACGCCACCGGGCTGCGGCCACCGGACACCACCAGGGTCGCCGAGCCTTGGGCCTCAATGGCATCGCTCAATTGCTTGGCCACGTTCAGCGCCAAACCTTCGGCCAGCAACACCGCGCTCTTGAACGCATTCGCGCTGACGCCCTGCGGCAGTTTCAAATCAGATATCGCCATACCACGACCTCCCGTCCCGCGTGATCAGAGCAATGGAGCTCATCGGCCCCCAGGACCCGGCCGCGTACGGCTTGGGCGCATCACCGGACTTTTTCCACCCGGCGATCAACTGGTCACACCACTTCCACGCGGCTTCGATTTCATCTTTACGGACAAACAGGTTCTGATTGCCGCGCATCACTTCCAGCAACAACCGCTCGTAGGCATCGGGAATCCGTGCGCTGCGCCAGGTGTCGGAAAAATTCAGCTGCAACGGACCGCTGCGCAGCTGCATGCCTTTGTCCAGGCCTTGCTCTTTGGTCATCACGCGCAAGGAAATGCCTTCGTCCGGTTGCAGGCGGATAATCAGCTTGTTGCTGATTTGCAGGCGCTGCTCGGGAGCGAAAATGTAGTGCGACGGTTCCTTGAAGTGGATGACGATCTGCGACAACTTCTGCGGCATGCGCTTGCCGGTTCGCAGGTAAAACGGCACGCCGGCCCAGCGCCAGTTACGGATGTCGGCACGCAGGGCGACGAAGGTTTCGGTGTCGCTCTGGGTGTTGGAATTCGGCTCTTCCAGATAACCCGGCACCGGCTTGCCTTCGCTGTAACCGGCAATGTACTGGCCGCGCACCACCTGAGTGGTCAGGCCTTCCGGGCTGATCGGCGCCAGGGCCTTGAGCACTTTGACTTTCTCGTCGCGGATGCTGTCGGCGGACAGGTCAGCCGGTGGGTCCATGGCGATCAGGCAGAGCAATTGCAGCAGGTGATTCTGGATCATGTCCCGCAGCTGACCGGCCTTGTCGAAGTAGCCCCAACGGCCTTCGATCCCGACCTTCTCGGCGACGGTGATTTCCACGTGGGAAATGTAGTTCTGGTTCCACTGGGTTTCGAACAGGCTGTTGGCGAAACGCAGCGCGATCAGGTTCTGGACGGTTTCTTTACCCAGATAGTGGTCGATGCGGTAAGTGCGGTTTTCCGGGAAGAACTGCGCGACGGCATCGTTGACCTTACGCGAGGATTCCAGGTCCGAACCGATGGGTTTTTCCAGCACCACGCGGGTGTTTTCCGCCAGGCCGACTTTCGCCAGGTTCTCGCAGATCGCGCCGTAGACCGCTGCCGGGGTAGCAAAGTAAGCAATGACTCGCTGTGCGCTGCCAGCCGCCTCCGCCAGGGCCACATAATCATCCGCTTTGAGGAAGTCGACGTGCAAATAGCTCAGGCGCGCCAGAAACCGCTCGAGCACGGCTTCGTCCAGCTCTTTGGCGCCCACGTAGCGACGCAGCTCGGAAGCGATGAACGCCAGGTGTTCCGGCTCGCTGCCCGCTTCACGGGCCAGCCCGATGATTCGCGTGTCCTCGTGCAAGAGGCCTGCACCATCGAGTTGATAGAGGGCAGGAAACAGCTTGCGCAAGGCGAGATCGCCAAGGGCGCCGAACAAGGCAAAGGTGCACGGTTCAACCGTAATCGAGAGCATGATGTTTGTTCTTTTATCAAGTTAAGCTACAAATACCTTTTTTCAAGGCATCACTCAAGGGAAAATGTAGTAATAACCACAACATTTTCGCAAAATACAGATTCCGAGTGGTGGTCGGTCGGAGCCATCAGTAGGATAGGCCACCGTTACGGGCCTCAACAAAGGCCCTTTTTGCATTAGCCGCGCGCCTATCGGCACCGGTGAATCAAGGAAATCCATATGGACCGCGTGCGAAATTTACTGGAACAGATCCAGAATCGCCTTGAAGACCTGAACAAGGCCGAACGCAAAGTCGCCGAGGTGATCCTGCTCAACCCGCAGCAGGCCACCCGCTTCAGCATCGCCGCCCTCGCCCAGGCTGCTTCGGTCAGCGAGCCGACGGTCAACCGTTTCTGCCGTTCATTCGGCGTCAGCGGCTATCCCGAACTCAAGTTGCAACTGGCCCAAAGTCTGGCCAGCGGCGCTGCTTACGTCAGCCGTGCTGTTGAGGCCGACGATAATCCCGAGGCCTACACGCAGAAGATCTTCGGCAGCGCCATTGCGTCGCTGGACAGTGCTTGCCAGGCCCTCGACCCGAACCTGATCAGCCGCGCCGTCGATCTGTTGATCCAGGCCCGGCAGATCCACTTCTTCGGCCTCGGCGCCTCGGCCCCGGTGGCGCTGGATGCACAGCACAAGTTCTTCCGCTTCAATCTCGCTGTCACCGCCCATGCCGACGTGCTGATGCAGCGCATGATTGCTTCGGTGGCGCACACCGGCGAATTGTTCGTGATCATCTCCTACACCGGCCGTACCCGCGAACTGGTGGAAGTGGCGCGCATCGCTCGAGAGAACGGCGCTTCGGTTCTCGGCCTGACTGCCGAAAACTCGCCACTGGCCAAGGCCAGCACCCTGAGCCTGAACATTCCGCTGCCGGAAGACACCGACATCTACATGCCGATGACCTCGCGGATCATTCAACTGACCGTGCTCGATGTGCTGGCGACCGGCATGACGCTGCGCCGGGGCGTGGATTTCCAGCCACATTTACGCAAGATCAAAGAGAGCTTGAATGCGAGCCGGTATCCGGTGGGTGATGAGTTCAATTGAAACCGGCTTGAATCTGCATTGAAGAACCGGCCTCTTCGCTGGCAAGCCAGCTCCTACAAAGTTTGTGTCGAGTACAAAAAAGCGACCGACCGCGAACCTGTAAGAGCTGGCTTGCCAGCGAAAGCGTCATCCGCAACACCTTGCCTTTTCGCTAAGCCCCCACCCGCGCCTGCAAACTCAAATGCGCCCGTTCCCCAGGCTTCAGGCACAGGCTGTCGGTGCCGCCGCTTGCGGCTTCCACGCAAACGAATTCGGATATCTCGTTCCAGGTCACGCCGAGCAACGGTCGCGAACCCGGATGCCAGACCACCGTATCCGCCGTCTCACCCGTATCGATGCACAACGCCCGGTCCCAGGCATGGTCGTTCAGCTGTAACTCGCCGTCATGCTGGAACACCCGCTGGCACCCGCCATCAACGCGTAACTCACCTTCCTGCTGACAAACCTGCCGACTCAATTGGTCGTAACCCTGCGCGCCTTCGAGCCCAGACAGCGCTATCTCACTGACATCGCCAATACGCCAGTAAGCATGCAAAGCCTGGCTCAACTGGCACGGCATGTCGTCCTGATGTTCGGTGCTCAGGCGCAGATCCATGCTTTCGCCCAAGTGCGCGTGCAGGTCAACTTGCCAGTCGCACAACTTCAGCTGCCAGTGCAGATGCACGCCATCGTCGTCATGGCTGCTGTCGAGCAGTTTCCAGTCGAGCAATCGCGCCCAGCCATGGGACGGCCAGGCATTCTCACTCGGATGCCGGCCATACCACGGCCAACACACGGGCACGCCACCGCGAATCGCACCGACCTGCGGCCACTTCGCCGCACACCACAGCCACGGTTTCTGGCCTTGAGGCTGGAAGTGCAGCAACTGCGCACCCTGCCGACTGAACACCGCCTGACACAGCGGATGATCGATCACCAGCACATCGCGCATCTGATAGCGCTCCCACGCAAACACCGGACGCTCGCGCAAGGATTTGAAGAAGCGTTGTAGCGGATGCTCAAGCATGGACTACGGTCCTGAAAAACATGGGGGAACTCATCTCTCTAAACAGCTTGTCGCTGCAAAAAAAAGCGGACAGCCATGGCTGTCCGCAAACATGCGCACATAGAGAGGAGCTTATCGCAGACGCTTCAGAACACCGACTGAATTTTCAGGCCAGCTACCAGCGCGTCATCGACTTCATTCACACCACCAGGGTGAGTGACGTATTGCAGGTTGGGACGTACGGTCAGCCAGTTGGTCACGTGGAAACCGTAGTTGAGTTCATAGTTGTACTCGGTGTCGCGCAGAGGTGAGAACAGTGGATCGCTGTAGTCGCTGACACCATTGGCGGCGTTGGTCAGTTCAGCGTTTTTCTTCACGTCTTCGTTGACATGGATACGAGCAAAACCGATACCGACGTCATCTTTTGGACGTGCATCGAACGGGCCCTTGTACACAAACATCAGCGACTGGTAGTTGTCGACGATGTTGGTGTCCTTGTCGTGGAACGTAGCGTTGGCGGCAATGTTCAGACCGCGGCTGGCGTCGCCGTTATGGCTGGTGAGTTGCTGCTGCGCAACGAACCAGTAGCCGTGCTTGCTGCTGTGGCTGCGATAGGCGTTGCCGCTGGTGGCGGCATCATCGCCATTGTCGTCTTCGCGAACGTCATCGGCGCTGGCCGTGCTTTTGTAGTAACCGACACGGTATTCGCCCGGCAAGGTGTTGACCTTCGGCGACCAGACCAGCTCAACCGGCAGGACGGTGCCTTCGGTGCCGCTACCGCTGAGCTTGAAGCCGTTGCCGTGTTCCAGTTGCGACGGGTTCTGGTTGTACGCACCGATCTGAGCGTAGAGCTCGTCATTGATGTTGTACTTCACGCGAATCGCGGCCTGCATGACCGGCCAGTTGTACCAGATGTTGGTGGCCCAGTTGCCCACCTGGGAGCCGCAGAACGCCAGGTTCTGGAATTCGCACGGGAAGGTGTTGAAGTCTTCGCCTTCACCGAAGTAACCGGCCTTGACGTCCAGCTTGTTGTCGAAGAACTGGTGCTGGATCCACAACTGGGTCAGACGGACCATATGACCACGACCGTAGACTTCTTGAGACGAACTCAAGGTGCCGGCACGCGGGTCGCCGATACGGTCGTTGGAGATGTTCTCGCCGTTACGGTTGGTGAGCTGGATCTTGGCCTGGGTGTTGTCCCAGCCGAACAGTTTTTCCAGGTCCAGCGCCGCGCCCAGGCCAAACTGGTCGGCGTAGCGTGCGGTCTTGTCATCGTTGAAACCGCCATGGAGGTTAGCGCCGACTTCACCGACGTAATCCATCTTGATGTCGATGCCTTGCTCGATCAGCTTGGTGCGCGCGCCACCCCAGTCACCCGTCATCCACTTGGAGTCGGAGCTGAACGCTTCATCGGCCATCGCGTTGCCGGCCAGCACCAGTACTGCCGCTGCTGAAACCTGGCAGATCAACCGGGCGTTGTTCTTCACTTTCATCCCTACATCCTCGTTTTATTGTTATTAACTTTTCTTTTTTTTAACGCGGTTACATCCGGTGCAATGCGCGACAGGCCGCGCATTGCGAATCCCCCTGCAGGAGCCGGCTTGCTGGCGATGGCAATCGGACTGTCGACATCAATGTTGAATGTCAGACCGCAATCGCCAGCAAGCCGGCTCCTACCGTTTTGATCTTCAGCGGCCTTTGAATTGGGCGACGTTGTCAGCGTGCAATTCGGTTTTCGCTACTCCAGCAACCCCCAGACGCTCACCCGTTTTGGCATCGAACAGCAGCACTTTCGCCGGATCGAATTGCAAGGTCAGGGTCTCGCCCACCTGCGGCGCCACGTCCGGAGCCAGGCGACAGCAGACCTTGGTGTCGTTGAGGTTGACGAACACCAGGGTGTCGGGACCGGTCGGTTCGGTGACCTGGACTTCGGCGCGAATGGTCGGCAAACCATTGGCTTCGCCGTTCGCCAGAACGATCTGCTCCGGACGCATGCCAAGGATCACTTCGCGGTCTTCGAGACCGGCGTCCTGCATGCCCAGCGGCAACTCGCAACGGGCCTGGCCGCTGTCGAGAAGTGCCAGCAGACGACCGTCCCTGCGCTGCAAACGCAGGGGGATGAAGTTCATCGGTGGCGAGCCGATGAAGCTCGCCACGAACAGGTTGGCCGGATCGTTGTAGATCTGCTTCGGCGTACCGAACTGCTGGATGATCCCGTCCTTCATCACTGCCACTTTGTCGCCCAGGGTCATGGCTTCGATCTGGTCGTGGGTCACGTAGACCGTGGTGGTTTTCAGGCGCTGGTGCATCAGTTTCATTTCGGTGCGCATCTCGACCCGCAGCTTGGCGTCGAGGTTGGACAGCGGTTCGTCAAACAGATAAATCTTCGGCCGACGCGCCAGGGCACGGCCCATCGCCACACGCTGTTGCTGACCACCGGAGAGTTGGCCCGGCTTGCGGCTGAGCAGGTGTTCGATCTGCAACAGTTTGGAAACCCGTGCGACTTCTTCGTCGATGTCCGCGGTCGGCATTTTGCGAATCTTCAGGCCGAAGGCGATGTTGTCGCGCACGCTCATCGTCGGGTACAGCGCGTAGGACTGGAACACCATGGCGATATCGCGATCTTTCGGGCTCATGCCGCTGATGTCGGCGTCGTCCACCAGAATTGCGCCGCCGCTGATGGTTTCCAGGCCCGCGATGCAATTCATCAACGTCGACTTGCCGCAGCCCGACGGGCCGACCAGGATCAGGAATTCCCCGTCATTGATCTTAAGTTCGATGTTTTTGAGGGTGTCCGGCAAACCGGCGCCGTAGGTCTTGTTGACGTTGCGTAATTCGAGAGTTGCCATGTTCTACCCCTTGACCGCGCCGGACGTCAGCCCACGCAGGAAATACTTGCCAGCGAATATGTAGACCAGCAGTGTCGGCAGCCCGGCGATCATCGCGGCGGCCATATCAACGTTGTATTCCTTGGCCCCGGTGCTGGTGTTGACCAGGTTGTTCAGGGCCACGGTAATTGGCTGGGCATCGCCACTGGCGAAGACCACGCCGAACAGAAAGTCATTCCAGATCTGGGTGAACTGCCAGATCAGGCAAACCATCACGATCGGGATCGACATCGGCAGCAGGATCTTCCCGAAGATCGTGAAGAAGCCCGCGCCATCGAGCCGCGCAGCCTTGACCAGCGCATCCGGAATGCTCACGTAGTAGTTGCGGAAGAACAGCGTGGTAAACGCCAGGCCGTAGACCACGTGCACCAGCACCAGGCCAGTGGTGGTGTTGGCGAGACCGAACTTGCCAAGGGTGAACGAGGCCGGCAGCAGCACGGTCTGGAACGGCAGGAAGCAACCGAACAGCAGCAAACCGAAGAACAGTTGCGAACCACGGAAGCGCCACATCGACAATACGTAGCCGTTCATGGCGCCGACGAAGGTTGAAATCAGCACCGCCGGTACGGTGATTTTCACCGAGTTCCAGAAGTAGCCGCCGACCACGTCCCAGGCCTTGATCCAGCCGATGCCGTCGATCACGGTCGGCCAGCTCAGCAGGTTGCCGGTGCGAATGTCTTCCGGGGATTTGAAGCTGGTCAGCAGCATCACGATCAGCGGGATCAGGTACACCGCGGCTGCCAAAATCAGGGTGGCGTAGATCGCGATGCGGCTGAAGCTGACACCACGCTTTGCGAATTGATCAGTCATGGCGTTTGCCTCGCAGCTCGGAGTACAGGTACGGCACGAGGATGGTCAGCACGGCACCGAGCATGAGCATGGCGCTCGCCGAACCGATGCCCATCTGGCCACGGCTGAAAGTGAAGGAGTACATGAACATCGCCGGCAGGTCGGACGAGTAACCCGGACCGCCCGCCGTCATCGCTGCGACCAGGTCGAAGCTCTTGATTGCGATGTGCGCGAGGATCATGAAGGCGCTGAAGAACACCGGGCGCAGGCTCGGCAACACGATCTTCAGGTAGATGGTCGGCAGGCTCGCCCCGTCGACTTGCGCGGCACGGATGATCGACTGATCGACACCGCGCAGGCCGGCGAGGAACATCGCCATGACAAACCCGGAGGCCTGCCATACGGCAGCGATCACCAGGCAGTAGACGACGCGATCCTGATCCACCAGCCAGTCGAGACGGAAGCCTTCCCAGCCCCAGTCACGCAGCATTTTGTCCAGGCCCAGGCCAGGATTGAGCAGCCATTTCCACGCCGTACCGGTGACGATCATCGACAGCGCCATCGGGTACAGGTAGACGGTGCGGATGAAGCCTTCCTTGCGGATGCGCTGGTCCAGCAGCACCGCGAGGAACACGCCCAACACCAGGCTGATGCCGATGAACATGCCGCCGAACAGCGCGAGGTTCTTGCTCGCGACCCACCAGCGGTCGTTGTCCATCAGCCGCATGTATTGCTGCAGGCCGACCCACTTGTAGCTCGGCATGAAGCTGGAGTTGGTGAAGGACAGAATGAACGTCCAGATGATGTAACCGTAGAAACCAACCAACACGATCAGCATGCTCGGCGCGAGTACCAACTTGGGTAACCAGCGTTGCAGCGCATCGAACGGTGAGGCTTTGCTGAAAACCGCCACAGAGCTCATCGGGATAATCCAGTGTTAGAAATGAAGATCAAACCTGTAGGAGCCGGCTTGCTGGCGAACCAGACGACGCGGTGTGTCAGGCACACAGCTTTCGCCAGCAAGCCGGCTCCTACAGTTGGCAGATCATCGATAGATGCCGCAGGCCTGGCCTGCGGCGGCCGTGGTATTACTGGGCAGCTTTGACAGCCGACGCCAGTTGGGCGCTGGCCTTGGCCGGGTCAGCATCCTTGTCGTTCATGAAATTGGTGACCACGTCGAAAATCGCGCCCTGCACCGCCAGCGAAGTGGCCATGTTGTGCGCCATGCTCGGTTGCAGGCCGCCGGACTTGTCGTCCGCGATGAAGTCGTTCGCCGACTTCTGGGCGCACTCGTCGAAGCCGAGCTTGTCCATTTCCTTCAGCATGTCGTTGCGCACCGGGATCGAACCCTTGTTCATGCTGAAGACTTTCTGGAAGTCGGTACCCAATGCGACCTTGGCCAGGTCTTGCTGGGCAGCGATGTCGCCTTTGCGATCAGCCTTGAGCTTGAACACCGCAAGGGAGTCGATGTTGTAGGTGAAGGCTTTTTCGGTGCCCGGGAACGGCACGCACTGGTAGTCCTTGCCCGGGACTTTCTTCGCGGCGGTCCACTCGCTTTTCGCCCAGTCGCCCATCATCTGCATGCCGGCCTTGCCGTTGATGACCTCGGCAGCCGCGATGTTCCAGTCACGACCGGCACGGTTCGGGTCCATGTAGGTGGTGATTTTTTTCAGCTCGGCGAACGACTGGGTCATCTGCGGGCCGGACAGGGTTTTCTGATCCAGGTCGACCAGGGCTTTCTTGTAGCCATCGACACCCATGACCGACAACACGATGTCTTCAAACACGGTGCTGTCCTGCCAAGGCTGACCGCCGTGGGCGAGCGCGATGAAGCCGGCGGCTTTCAGCTTGTCGCCGGCGGCATAGAATTCTTCGAGGGTGGTCGGGGCTTTTTCGATCCCGGCTTTCTTGAACACTTGCGGGTTGATCCACAGCCAGTTCACGCGGTGAATGTTCACCGGCACGGCCACGTAATCGCCTTCGTACTTCACGGTGTCGGAGACTTTCTTCGACAGCAGACCGTCCCAGTTTTCCGCTTTGGAAACGTCTTTCAACGCGTCGGTGCTGAGCAGGCCAGTGCTGCCCCACTCCTGGATGTCCGGACCTTTGATTTGTGCAACGCCCGGCGGGTTACCGGCCACGGCGCGGCTCTTGAGCACGGTCATGGCCGTGGAACCGCCACCGCCGGCGACTGCGCCATCCTTCCAGGTGAAGCCGTCTTTTTCGACTTGGGCCTTCAGGACATCAACCGCTGCTTTCTCACCACCGGACGTCCACCAATGCACAACTTCCACGGAACCTTTGGATTCGGCGGCCAGGACACTGAGAGGGAGCGCAGACAGGGAAGCGAGAGAAATGACAGTAGCGAGGCGAGAAATCGCATTCATCTAGGAGTACCTTTCTTGTTGTTATGCATTGCAAGTCTGGTGCTTGCGCTGCATAGGATTCTAAACAGGGGATATCCCTTCGCAGGTAACGAAGGGACGTGCGAATGTCACCGCATGGTTACATAGAAGCGCTCTGGGACGACTTCGCCAGCGCGCTGGCCATGCTCGGCGCCAACGGCAGGCGCGGAATCAGCACGGCTTGCCAGGCGTGATAAAGGTCCGGTTTTCCGGCCCATATGTCGGCGCTCGGGCGGTTCAAGGGATCGAGTTCATGGTGCCAACTGCCCTCGCAACGGTCGATGAAATGACTGTCACAGAATTCCCAGAATAGCCGGTACCAATGTTCGTACTGCGCGTCGCCGGTGCGCTTGAGCAAAGCGCTGGCGGCGGCGCTGGCTTCGCAATGAGTCCAGTGCAGACGATGGCGAACCACCGCCCGATTGGCCCAATCGAGGGTGTAGACAATGCCCGGCGCGCCATCGACGTCCCAACCGTGACGGCAGTTGTGCTCAAAGAGTTTTTGCGCGTCGGTGACCAGCCAGCCCGGCGTGAGCATGCCGGCTCGTACCCGTGAAGCTTCGAGGTGCAGCACCAGCCGTGCCCATTCGAAACCATGGCCCGGCGTGGTGCCGTAAGGACGGAACCCGTCAGCCGGGTTGTCATGGTTGTACTCGCGCAGCGGCTGCCAGTCGCGGTCAAAATGCTCGATCACCAGGTAGTCGTTGGCGGCGGCGTGATTGTGGATCACCCGTTCGACGATGCGTTGGGCGCGACCCAACCAGCGGTTGTCGTCGGTGACATCGGCCAGGGCGAGGAAGGCTTCGGTGGCGTGCATGTTGCTGTTGGCGCCGCGATAGGCTTCTTCGCAGCTCCAGTCGCGGTTGAAGGATTCGCGCATGGCGCCCTCCTCCTCGCTCCAGAAATACGTGTCGATTATGTCAATCGCATCATCGAGCAAGGCCTGCGCGCCGGGGCGTTGCGCGACCACCGCAGAACTGGCGGCCAGCGCGACGAAAGCGTGCAGATAGGCGTTCTTGCCGGTGTTGCCATCGCGATGCTCGGCGCTCGCGAACCAGCCACCGTGCACGGCATCGCGCAGTGGTCCGCGCAAGGCATGGATGCCGTGATCGACCAGTTCGGCAAAACCCGGCAGCCCTTGAATGTGAGCCATTGCAAAGCTGTGGGTCATGCGTGCGGTGTTCATGGTTTCGGCTTGGGCGCCGGCCGGCAGATGGCCGCGCTCGTCGAGATTGCCGAAGCCTTGAGGTAACTTTGAGGCCTTGGCAAATGCCAGGAGTCGCAGGCCTTCAGCGGCAAGCCATTGCTGATGGGCGGGTGCATTCAGCCAACTGCTGAAGGCGGGTTGATCGGAGTCCATGGGGTGCCTTTTTTGTTGTTATGACTGAGGGGCAGCATAAACAACGGACGAAGACGGGCTTGTAACGAAGGGGGTGGGTTATGTCACCGAGCTGTGACATTTGGATGGTGAGTGATGTTTGTGGCGAGGGAGCTTGCTCCCGCTGGGGTGCGAAGCGCCCCCAAAAGAGGGACCGCTGCGCAGTCTAGCGGGAGCAAGCTCCCTCGCCACAGGGTCGATGTCAATCCGCCGAGCGCGGCAGCTGCAACGTCACCCGCAACCCACCTTCACGCAAATTCTGCAAAGTGACCTCACCACCATGGCTGTGGGCAATGTTGCGCGCAATCCCCAGCCCCAACCCATAACCCTGCTGCTGCCCGGCCAGGCGGAAGTGCGGTTCGAAGACTTGCTCCAGCCGCTGCTCCGGAACCCCCGGTCCTTCGTCGTCGACATGCAGCACAAACGCGCTGTCGTCGTCATCAATGTGCAGGTGAGCGTTCTGTCCGTACTTCAGTGCGTTGTCGATCAGGTTGCCGATGCAACGCTTGAGCGCCAGCGGCTTGCCGGGATACGCGGCCAGTGCACGTCCCTGCTGGGTCACGCGACCGTTGCCGTTGGGCGCCAGGTACGGTTCCACCAGACAGTCGAGTACGTGATTGAGATCCACCGGCTCGATGTTTTCGTGGATGTCGGTGTCTTTCACGCATTGCAGCGCGCCTTTGACCAACAACTCCAGCTCATCCAGATCGCGGCCGAACTTGGTTTGCAGCGTCTCGTCTTCGAGCAGTTCAACCCGCAAACGCAAGCGGGTGATCGGTGTGCGCAAGTCGTGGGAAATCGCGCTGAATAACTGGCTGCGCTCGGTCAGGTAGCGGCTGATGCGTTCGCGCATGGTGTTGAATGCGCGTCCGACTTCGACGACTTCGCTGCCACCGCCCTCGGCCACCGGCTCGACATCGGCGCCCAATGACAGATCCCGCGCAGCCCGCGCCAGGCGCTTGAGCGGACGACTCTGCCAATGCACCAGCAGGCCGATGAACAGCAACAGAAAACTGCTGGTCAGCACGATGAACCAGACTTGCTGTGCGGGCAGACCTTGCTCTTCAAGACTGGTGTAGGGCTCGGGCAACAGCGAGGCGATGTACAGCCATTCACCCGGAGCCATCTGGATCTGCGTGACCAGCACCGGTGGGTTCACTGGTTCCAGGGTCAACGCATAGTGCGCCCAGGAACGCGGCAGCTCATCGAGCTTGAGGCCGCCGTTGAAAATCCGCAGGTCCTCGGGGCTGACGAAGGTCACCGAGATATCCGTGTCGTGACCGAGGGAGTCACGCAGCACTTGGTCCACCGCGTTGATCACCGCCGCTTTGCGCGGGGTCACCGGCAACACTTCCATGCCCAGGGGTTTGTCGTTGAGCGTGACCACGAACCGGGTGCCGCCCATGCTGCGCAACTGATCCAGCACCAGCGGTCGATACGCCACCGGCAACGAACGGAAATAACTGACGCTGGCCGTCATCGAATGGGCGAGGCTGCGGGCGCTGGTGACCAGGCCCTCCAGTTGTGTGGCGCGCAGTTGCGAGACCCAGATCACGCTCGACAACGCCTGGGCGAACAGCACCGCGAGCAGCGTCAAGAGCAACATCCGCCCCAGCAGCGAACGCGGCACCGGCACCCTGGCGGCGAGTTTGCGAAGAGACTCAGTGACCATTGCCGGCAACCACGTTGGCAGCCAGTTGGTAGCCGCTGCCGCGCACGGTGCGGATCAGCCGTGGCGGTTTTTCGGTGTCGCGCAGACGTTGCCGCAAACGGCTGACCGCCATGTCGACGATGCGGTCGAGTGGCATCAGGTCCCGCCCACGGGTGGCGTTGCCGATGGTGTCACGGTCGAGGATTTGCTGCGGGTGATCGAGAAAGAGTTTGAGCAGGGCGAAATCGGCACCGGAGAGAATCACCTCCTCGCCGTCGGTGTGGAACAGCCGATGGCTGACCATGTCCAGGCGCCAGTCATCGAAGGCCAGCACTTCACCGCCGCTGCGCTCCTGACCGAACTGCGCGCGACGCAGCAACGCCTTGATCCGCGCCTGCAATTCACGCGGGCTGAACGGTTTGCCGAGGTAGTCGTCGGCCCCAAGTTCAAGACCGATCACCCGGTCAGCTTCATCGGAGCTGGCGGTGAGCATGATGATCGGCACTTGCGCCCGGCGTGGGTGCTGACGAATCCAGCGACACAAACTGAAACCGTCTTCGTCCGGCAGCATCACATCAAGGATCACCAGATCGCTCGGTGCCTCGTTCAGGGCCTGGCGAAAACCGGCGCCATCGGGCGTGGTCCGCACCTGAAACCCGGCGCGGGTCAGGTAGGTGTCCAGCAACTCGCGTATCTCTTGATCGTCATCGACCAACAAAATCGACTTGTTGACTGAGCTCACGGGGCGGCGTCCTTGTTGTTTGAATTGGGCGGATTATGCCTGATGCACCTTGAATAGTTGTTGCCTGTCCTGGCCCCATCGCTGGCAAGCCAGCTCCTACAGAGTTCGTGCCAAACGCAAGAACACCACAAACCTGTAGGAGCTGGCTTGCCAGCGATGAAGGCGACTCGTTCTCAAGCCTGTTCGAGCGCTACACCGGCACCAACAAGACCCGAATACGGCGCCGTCACCAGCCACACCGGAATGCCCTTGAAATAATCGCTCATGCAACCCTTGTCAGCGAAGCAGCGGGCGAAACCGCTTTCAAGGAAGAAATCGGCAAACCGCGGAATCACCCCGCCCACGATATACACGCCACCGCGCCCACCGCTGGTCAGCACGTTGTTGCCCGCCACGCGACCGAGCCAGCAGCAGAATTGCTCAAGCACTTCCAGGGCAATCGGATCGCCTGCCAAACCGGCAGCGGTAATCGCTTCCGGCGTTTCGAGCACCGGCGTGTGACCGTCCACCGCGCAAATGGCTCGATAGAGGCGCGGCAGGCCGCCGCCGCTCAACGCGGTTTCGGCGCTGACATGGCCGATCTCGTTGAAGATGTGCTGCCAGAGTTGGGTTTCACGCGGGCTGCTCAATGGCAGATCGACGTGACCGCCCTCACCCGGCAGCGCGGCAAACCGCCCTTCGCCCAGATCGAGCAAAGTGCCGACGCCCAGGCCAGTGCCCGGCCCGATCACCACCGCCGGGCGCAACGGCTCGGGCGTACCGTCGCAGACCACGCGGAATTCGCCGGGCTGCAAACGGGTCATGCCCAACGCCATGGCCGAGAAGTCGTTGACCAGCAACAGCTGATCGACCTGCAAGGTCTGGCAGAAGCCCTTGCGGCTCAGGCGCCAGTGATTGTTGGTGAACTTGAATTCGTCGCCGCTGACGGGCCCGGCCACCGACAGGCAGACCGAACCGATTGAACCCGGCGCCAGACCGAGCCCGCTCAGATAGAGACTTATCGCCTCTTCCGGGCTGGAAAAATCGGCCGTTGCCAGCACCTGGACCGATTCCAGCTGCTGGTTTTTCCACAACGCGAAACGTGCGTTGGTCCCACCGATGTCACCGACCAAAGCCAGTTTCAATTAAGCGTCTCCAGGGCAGAAGTAAAGGCGCTGGCGCCCTGCTCCGCCGAGCTGAAGGCCATGCGCATGAATCCAAACAGTTCGCGACCGGTGCCGATGTTGTTGCCCAACAGGCCTTTGGCCGGCGTGCGCGCTGCAAATTCTTCGGCGTCCACCTTAAGCTCCAGGGTGCCTTTGACGCCATCGACGCGGATGATATCGCCCTCTTGCACCCGGGCCAAAGCGCCACCGACATAAGCTTCGGGGCTGACGTGAATCGCCGCAGGGATTTTCCCCGATGCGCCGGACATGCGCCCGTCGGTGACCAGTGCGACTTTAAAGCCGCGATCCTGCAGCACACCGAGAAACGGCGTCATCTTGTGCAGTTCCGGCATGCCGTTGGAACGCGGGCCCTGGAAGCGCATCACTGCGACGAAATCCTTCTCCAGCAAGCCGGCCTTGAACGCATCCGCCAGGTCTTGCTGATCCTGGAACACCATGGCCGGTGCTTCGACGATCTGGTTTTCCACGGCCACGGCGGAGACTTTCATCACGCCACGACCGAGGTTGCCTTCCATCACGCGCAAGCCGCCCTCTGCCGAGAATGCACGTGCGACCGGACGCAGGATGCTTTCATCAAGGCTGTCGGTCACGCCTTCGCGCCAAACCAGTTCGCCGTTATCGAGGAACGGTTCCATGGTGTAACGACTCAGGCCATGGCCGAGCACGGTGTTGACGTTTTCGTGGAGCAGCCCGGCTTCCAGCAGTTCGCGGATCAGGAACGACATGCCGCCCGCCGCCTGGAAGTGGTTGATATCAGCCTTGCCGTTCGGGTAGACGTGGCTCAGGGTCGGCACCACCTCGGAGAGGTCGGCCATGTCCTGCCAGGTCAGTTGAATACCCGCCGCCATGGCGATGGCCGGCATGTGCAAGGTGTGGTTGGTCGAGCCGCCGGTGGCATGCAGGGCCACGATGGAGTTGACCAGCGAGCGCTCGTCGACGATTTCGCCGATCGGCATGTAGTCGCCATTTTGCTTGGTCAGGCGCGTGACCTGATGCGCGGCTTCGCGGGTCAGGGCATCGCGCAGCGGCGTGTTCGGGTTGACGAAAGAAGCGCCTGGCAAGTGCAGGCCCATGACTTCCATCAGCAACTGGTTGGTGTTGGCGGTGCCGTAGAAGGTGCAGGTGCCGGGGCTGTGGTAGGAATTCATTTCCGACTCCAGCAGCTCTTCGCGGCTGGCCTTGCCTTCGGCATAGCGCTGGCGCACATCGGCTTTCTGCTTGTTGGAAATGCCGGAGACCATCGGCCCGCCCGGCACGAAGATCATCGGCAGATGACCAAAACGCAGCGCCCCCATCATCAAGCCCGGCACGATCTTGTCGCAGATGCCGAGCATCAGCGCGCCGTCGAACATGTTGTGGGACAGCGCCACCGCTGTGGACAGCGCGATCACTTCACGGCTCGGCAGGCTCAGTTCCATGCCCGGTTCACCCTGGGTCACGCCATCGCACATGGCTGGCGTGCCACCGGCGAACTGGCCGACGGAGCCGATCTCGCGCAGGGCTTTTTTGATCTGTTCAGGGAAGACTTCGTACGGCTGGTGCGCCGAGAGCATGTCGTTATATGACGAAACAATCGCAATGTTCGCGGAGTTCATCATCCGCAGGCTGTTCTTGTCGTCGCTGCCGCACCCGGCCACGCCGTGGGCGAAGTTGGCGCATTGCAGTTTGCCGCGCATCGGACCGTCGCTGGCCGCACCGCGAATCAATGCAAGGTAAGCCTCACGCGTGGCGCGGCTGCGGGCGATAAGCCGTTCGGTGACCTCAAGGACGCGGGGATGCATGTGTAGAACTCCAGGCTAACGGATGTGGCGACCTGATTGTCTATGCTGATCAAAGACCGGTGTCGATGGGATGACAGACGGTTTTCTTGATCGGTCGGACCAGTTGGTTCAGGTCACTCGTTGTAGATTGAACAAAATATTGCCATTAAAAAGGCTTGTTTTCTATTTTTTTGCGAATAATCTTGTAATTCCAACAACAAAACGACGGTAGCGCAGACAAATGACTCTTCGAATCGCAATCAATGGCTTTGGCCGCATCGGCCGTAACGTACTGCGCGCACTCTATACACAGGGCTACCGTCAGGATCTGCAGATCGTCGCCATCAATGACTTGGGCGACAGTGCAATGAACGCACACTTGCTCAAGTACGACACCGTTCACGGCACGTTCGACGCCGATGTCTTGCACGATCAGGAAAGCCTGACCGTCAACGGTGACCGTATTGCGGTCAGCGCCATCCGCAACCCGGCCGACCTGCCCTGGGCCGCGGAAAAAATTGATGTCGTATTCGAATGCACCGGCCTGTTCACCGACCGGGCCAAAGCCGCCGCGCATATTACGGCGGGTGCACGAAAAGTCATTATCTCAGCGCCAGCCAAAGGTGCCGACGCCACGGTGGTGTATGGCGTGAACCACGACATTCTGCGCCAGTCGCACCAGATTATTTCCAATGCTTCGTGCACCACCAACTGCCTGGCGCCGGTGGCCCAGGTGCTGCACCGGGAGTTGGGCATCGAAAGCGGTTTGATGACTACGATCCACGCCTACACCAACGACCAGAACCTGACTGACGTCTACCACACCGACCCGTACCGCGCCCGCTCGGCCACCCAGAACATGATCCCGAGCAAGACCGGTGCTGCCGAAGCGGTCGGCCTGGTGCTGCCGGAACTGGCGGGCAAGCTCACTGGCATGGCGGTGCGCGTTCCGGTGATCAACGTGTCACTGGTGGACTTGACCGTGCAGGTGAAAAAAGACGCCAGCGCCGAGGAAGTCAACGCGCTGATGAAAGAAGCCAGCCAGCATTCGAAAATCCTCGGCTACAACACCCTGCCGCTGGTTTCCAGCGACTTCAATCACAACCCGCTGTCGTCGATCTTCGACGCCAACCACACCAAATCCAGCGGCAAGTTGCTCAAGGTGCTGGCCTGGTACGACAACGAATGGGGCTTCTCCAACCGCATGCTCGATAACTGCCTGGCGCTGTGCAACGCGGAATAATTCTGCGTCTGCAAAATTGCTATCGCCAGCAAGCCGGCTCCTACAACAATCGTGTACGACTCAACCTTGTAGGAGCCGGCTTGCTGGCGATGGCGTCCTCCGAATCACCCTCGCAAATCGCCTGTGGAACCATCCATGATCGGTATCAGCTTTACGCAAAAGAACCTGACGGCGCGCAAGCGTATCGCCCTGGTTGCCCACGACCACTGCAAGGTGTTTTTGCTCGACTGGGCCGCGCGGCACAAAGACACACTGGCGCAACACAACCTGGTCGCCACCGGCACCACCGGGTTGTTGTTGCAACAACGTCTCGACCTGCCGGTGGAAAGCATGATCAGCGGCCCATTGGGCGGTGATCAGCAGCTCGGCGCGCAAATCGCCGAGCAACGGGTCGACATGCTGGTGTTTTTCTGGGACCCCTTCGAACCGCAACCACACGACCCGGACATCAAGGCGTTGCTGCGGGTTGCTGCGGTCTGGAACATCCCGGTGGCCTGCAATGAATGCAGCGCCGATTACCTGCTCAGCAGCCCGATGATGGATCAGGCGCATGCGCATCGGATTCCGGATTACGCGACTTATTTGCAAGCCCGGGTGTAATCCTTCACAAATCAGTACTTGACCATTTGAGCGGATGATAAGCATTATCATTCGCTTGAAATGGATCAGGTCCTCCCGTGAGTCAATCGCGCTTCAACGACGTCTTCATCACCCAGCGGGTCTCTCTGCTGCGCACGCTGGAGCGGATGGTC
Source organism: Pseudomonas sp. Irchel s3b5 (assembly GCF_900187435.1). Lineage (NCBI taxonomy): Bacteria > Pseudomonadati > Pseudomonadota > Gammaproteobacteria > Pseudomonadales > Pseudomonadaceae > Pseudomonas > Pseudomonas sp. Irchel s3b5. The sequence goes on along the minus strand of NZ_FYDY01000028.1, from coordinate 7,956 downwards.
AACAATCACAGCACCGCCGAAGACCTCCTGCAGGAAACCTACCTGCGGGTGACCCGGGCGCTCAGTGAGCGGACCATCGATCATCTCGAACCCTTCGTGTTCCAGACGGCCCGTAACCTGGCGCTGGACCACTTGCGCGCGCGGCGTATTCATTCGCGCACGATGGTCGACGACGTTCCGCAAGAGGTCATGCACAGCGTCGCCGCCCCTACCAGCAGCGCCGAAGATGCTGCCCATGCCGAACAATTACTGGAGCGCCTGAACGTGAGCCTCGGTGAACTCAGCAGCCGACAGCAGCGGATTTTCATCCTCAGTCGCCTGCACGGGCACAGCTATCAGGAAATCGCCGACGAACTGAGCGTGTCCCTCAGCACGGTTCAGAAAGAACTCAAATTGATCATGTCGATCTGCATCGGTGTCGCCGACCGGCTAAACGCCGATTGAGGCCGTTAGACTTTTTTCAAAGCCTCATCGACTGCGCTGATCATCGGCCTTTGCTACCCTTGGCCCACTTTTTACGCTTCACTAAAAAAACAGTCGTGCACAGACACGCCGAGGAAACACCGTGACGGACAACCACCGCTCCCCTGCGCCTTCACCGGCACAGGACGCCGCCACTGCAATGGACCAGGCCCTGGACTGGCTCATCGTGCTCGGCTGTCCTGATGAGGAGCAGAGCCGTCAATTCCACGCATGGCTCGACGCCGACCCGCTGAACGCCCAGGCGTTCGCCAAGGCCCAGGCGATCTGGGACGGTCCGCAAGTGGCGCAGAGCGCGCAAAGCCTGGCGGCGCGTCCGCCGAAAATCACCGTGCTCACGCGCCTGCGTCCGCACTGGAAACCGCTGGCCACCGCCGCCGTGCTGATCCTCGGACTGTTCAGCTTCAGCAACCTGCCGATGCGCCTGCAAGCCGATCACCTGACCGTGGTCGGCGAGCGCCAGCGTCTGCAACTGGAGGACGGTTCCAAAGTCCTGCTCAACACCAACTCGGCGTTTTCCAGCACCATCAACGACCAACAGCGCGTGGCTCGGCTGTATCAGGGCGAGGCGTTTTTCGAAGTGCAAGCCAATCGCGGCCAGCCATTGGAAATCGACGCCGGCCCGGTCAAGGCCAGTGTCCGCGATACTGCGTTTGCCGTGCGCTACCTCGACGGCGTGGCGCAGGTGCGGGTGCAGCGCGGCAACGTCGACTTGCGCGCCACCCGCAATGACGCGCGGGTGCGCTTGTCCGCCGGGGAAAGTATCCGCATCGGTCCCAACGGGTTCGACCGCCCGGCCAAACTCGATGCTGCCACCGACCTGGCGTGGGTCCAGGGACGGCTGGTGTTCGAAAACTGCCCGTTGAACCAGGTGCTGGCGGAGCTTCGTCGGTATTACCCGGGCTGGATCATCAACAACAACGAGCAACTGGCCGATATCACCGTGACTGGCAACTATCGCCTCGACCAACCGCTGGACGTGGTTCGGTCCCTCGCCCACATCACCTCGGCACGGCTCCAGGAATTCCCGGTGCTGGTCATCCTGAACTGAATGAGAATTATTTTTACTCGATAGCCAAATCCCGTACGTCTCGTTATAGCCAATGCAATTGATTCGCATCTCACTATGCCAATCAGCACCTATAAAGATTCGTGCGACACGGAGCGCTATCGATGTCCTCTCGCCTTACCCGCCCAGCCTCTTCACCTTCCCGCGTGCTGTCGCTGTTGACCGCCGCCATCCTGATGGCCGGCGCTGCACCGCTGATGGCCGCCAACGCCGCCGAGCAGTCGACACGCAAAATGGGCGATTACGCGTTCGCCATTCCCCAGCAGTCACTGGTGTCGGCGCTCAATGCCTTTACCGCCGTCACCGGCTGGCAGGTCGGCGTGTCGTCGGAGCTGGCGCAAGGCGTAGCCTCGCCGGGCGTGAGCGGGTCGCTGTCGCCAGAGAAAGCGCTGGATCGCCTGTTGGTGGGGACCAACCTGAGCTATCGCAAACTGGGCAACAACAGCATCGTCCTGGAAAAGCGCACCACCAACAGCGCGCTCAATCTGGATCAGGTGACCATCAGCGCCACCCGTAACGAGCAGGACGTGAACAGCGTGCCGAGCACGGTCTCGGTCTACACCCGCGAAGACCTGGACCGCAACAACGTCAATACCATCAAGGAACTGGTGCGCTACGAGCCCGGTGTTTCGGTCGGCGGCGCAGGCCAGCGTTCCGGTATCACCGGCTACAACATTCGCGGCATCGACGGTGACCGGGTCCTGACGCAGATCGACGGTGTGCAGGTCCCCGACGGTTTCTTCAACGGCCCGTACGCCCAGACCAACCGCAACTACGTTGACCCGGAAATCGTCAAGCGCGTGGAAATCCTCCGCGGTCCGGCGTCAGTGCTGTATGGCAGCAATGCGATTGGCGGCGCTGTCAGCTACTACACGCTGGACCCGGACGACATCATCAAACCGGGCAAGGATGTCGGTGCACGCCTGAAAACCGGCTACAGCTCCGCCGACGACAGCTGGCTGACGTCCGGCACCGTCGCGGGCCGCACCGGCGAGTTCGATGGCCTGTTGCACCTCAGTCAGCGCAACGGTCATGAAACAGAGTCCTACGGCGAAACCGGCGGCACTGGCCTGAACCGCACGCAAGCCAACCCCGAGGATGTGCGCACCACCAACATTCTGGCCAAGCTTGGCTGGAACTATGCCGACGACGCGCGCCTGGGGCTGACCTACGAGCATTACAAGGACGACCGCGACACCAATCAACTGAGTGCTGTGGGCGGCCCGTTCAACGCCGGACGCGGTTTCGGCTTCTACAAGGCCCGCACCGGCAACGACACGATCACCCGCGAACGTTTTGGCATCGAACACAGCTTCGGTCTGGACAGCGCACTGGCTGACAACATCAAGTGGTCGCTGAACTACCAGATCGCCAAGACCGACCAGAGCACCGAGGAAATCTACGCGCCGTCGCGCACCGTGCTGCGTAACCGCGATACCACCTACAAGGATCGCCAATGGGTCTTCGACGCCCAGGCTGACAAGTCGTTTGCCGTCGCCGACACAGAGCACCTCGTCACCTATGGCACCACCATCAAGCAGAACAAGGTCACCGGCCTGCGTACCGGTTCCGGCACCTGCCTGACCGTCGCCGGTGCTTGCCGTGTCATCGGTGCCCCGAGCGCCGCCGACACGCTTAAACCCGCCAGTGACTTCCCGGACCCGACCATCAATAGCTACAGCCTGTTCGCCCAGGATCAGATCAGCTGGGGCAACTGGACGTTCCTGCCCGGCGCTCGCTATGACTACACCGAACTCAAGCCGCACGTCACCGATGAATTCCTGGTCACCGCCGACCAGAGCGGTAACGGCGACGTAAGCGAAGAGACCAAGACCTGGCATCGCCTCTCGCCGAAGTTCGGCACCACCTACAGCTTCAACGACCATTACACCTGGTACGGTCAGTACGCCGAAGGATTCCGCACCCCGACCGCCAAGGCCTTGTACGGTCGCTTCGAAAACCTTGCCGGCGGCTATCAGGTCGCGCCGAATCCGGACCTGGAACCAGAGAAGAGCAAGAGCTACGAGACAGGCTTGCGCGGCAACTTCGAGCAGGGCTCGTTTGACGTGGCGGTGTTCTACAACAAGTACCGCGACTTCATCGACGAGAACGCCATCACGCCCGGCTACACCGAGACCACGTTCCAGAGCAACAACATCAAGCACGCGACCATCAAGGGCGCGGAGATCAAGGGCCGCCTGAACCTCGACGCCTTCGGCGCGCCGCAAGGCCTGTACACCCAAGGCTCGGTGGCCTATGCCTACGGACGCAACGACGACAGCGGCGAACCGCTCAACAGCGTCAACCCGCTGACCGGCGTGTTCGGCCTCGGCTACGACCAGGACAACTACGGTGGTGTGCTCAACTGGACCCTGGTGAAGAAGAAGGATCGCGTCGACAGCACCAACTTCAAAACCCCGGACGGTACCAGCACCCAGTTCAAGACCCCGGGCTTCGGCATTCTGGACCTGAGCGCGTTCTACAAAGTGACGGACGATGTGACCGTCAGCGGCGGCGTCTACAACCTGACCGACAAGAAGTACTGGCTGTGGGATGACGTGCGCGGCTACGACAGCGTCGGCGAAGCCTCGGTGACACAACCGGCCAACCTTGATCGCCTGACTCAGCCGGGCCGCAACTTCGCAGTCAACCTGATCTGGGATATCTGATCCGGGTCGCCTCGCCGGGATTCATGCAATCACCCGGCGAGGATTTTTTACTGTCAGGCGTCTTCCTGTTCGTCTCGTTACCAAGCGCCTCTTCTTTCCCAAGGATTTGCCATGAATACCCAGGACACTGCTCAACGCCCCAACCTGCGTTCGCAACGCTTGAACCAGATCACCCACGAGCCGCACACCAAGCTCGATGCCCTGGTCAAAGCCCACGCGCCGTTCGAAACCCAGGCCAATTTCGCTCGTTTCGTGGTCGCGCAGTACCTGTTCCAGTCGGAACTGGTGTCGCTGTACAACGATGCCGAGCTGACCGCCATTGTTCCGGACCTGCCGGCCCGCTGCCGCGCCGATGCGGCCAAGGCTGACTTGGCGGACCTCGACACCGAAGTGCCGGCGCCAGTTGCCGGTGCCCTGAGCAACCCGACCAAAGCCGAAGCCCTCGGCTGGATTTTCGTCTCCGAAGGTTCCAAGCTCGGCGCGGCGTTCCTGATCAAGCGTGCTGTGGGCCTGGGCCTGAGCGATACCTTCGGTGCCCGTCACCTGGGCGAACCGGCCGGTGGCCGCGCTGAAGGCTGGAAGAGCTTCGTCAAAACCCTCGACGGCCTGGAGCTCTCTGCGCAAGAAGAAGCCGAAGCGGAAAAAGGCGCCATCGACGCGTTCAACCGCTTCACCGTGTTGCTGGAACAGGCTTACGCTACCGAAGTAGCCTGACCCATCCCCTGTAGGAGCGAGCTTGCTCGCGAAGCGGAGTGCCAGACTATTCAAATGTTGAATGTTTGACCGCCATCGCGAGCACGCTCGCTCCTACAGGGGACGCCGCCAGTCTGTTAGATTTCGATCCGCCTCACGTGCTGTCTTGAGCCCATGCCCGCCTCCTCCAAACTCTCTCGTTTCCTCTTCGGCCTGCTGGCCTACGTCAGCCTGGGCATCGGCCTGATCGCCATCGTCATCCCCGGCCTGCCCACCACCGAGTTCATCCTGCTGGCCGCCTGGGCCGCCACGCGAAGTTCGCCGCGCTTGAGTGCCTGGCTGGAAAACCATCGACTGTTCGGCCCCATCCTCTTCAACTGGCGCAACGGCAAGATCATCGCTCGCCGGGCCAAAATCAGCGCCACGGTCAGCATGCTGTTATGTGTGAGTCTCATGCTGGTGATGCTCGATCATGGCTGGCCGGTCTATTTGGCGATTGCCGGGATGGCCCTGGGCAATCTGTGGATCTGGTCACGTCCGGAATCACTGCGGCAAACAGCCTGAACCCGCCCGCGATTTACTCTCGTTTTTAATCCGATCTTCGCGACATTCTTCCGCGCAAACGTTCAACCACTACCGTTCGTCGGAGTGCCATTCATGAAACCTCGACGCCACGCCGATGTGCATTGAATGGCGCTAAATGGATTTAGCGAGTCGAGCCGCCAAGGCTCACAGCCAACACTTCATCCATTCGCGAGTTCGCCCTATGTTCGACTCACTGTCCATCCGCCTGAAAATCGTCCTGCTGTCTGGTCTGTGCCTGCTGGGTGTAGTCGCATTGATCGTCGGCATGAACATCTACCAGACCAATCAGAACGATGATCTGGTCAGCGATTCCAGCAGCAAAATGCTCACCGCCAGCGTGCAGGACCTGCTCCAGGCCAAAGCGGCCGAGCAAGCGGTGCGGGTGCAGAAGACGTTCGGCGAAACCCTGACGGTGGTCACCGGCCTTGCCGATCAGATCATGGACATGCGCACCCTGGCCGCCAAGCGCGCGCTTGAGCCCGGCGCGCTGCGTGAGGACCTGAACCAGAGCCTGAAAACCGCCTTCGAGCGCAACAGCAAAGTGCTGGGGATCTGGCTGGCGTTCGAACCCAATGGCCTGGATGGCAAGGACAGCGAGTTCGTCGATGACGCGGCCCGCCAGTCCAACGAGGCCGGTCGCTTTGCCACCTACTTCAGCCGTGCCGGTGGTGAAACGCTGAACACGATCATGGTCGAAGAGGACATGACCAAAACCACCCTGAACCTCAGCGGTACGCCTTACAACGTCTGGTACACCTGCCCGCGGGACAGCAAACGCATCTGCTTGCTCGACCCCTACGCTGATACTGTCGGCAGCAAGGAAATGTTGATGACCACCATTTCCGTGCCGCTGCTGATGGACGGAAAATCCATCGGCGTGGTCGGTATCGACATCGCCCTCGACGCTTTGCAAGCGGCCGCGGTTGATTCCCAACGTGAACTGTTCAACAGCGCCGGGCACATGCTGATTGTGTCCGGCACCGGCGTAGTGGCCGCCTACAGCGTCGATGCAACGAAAGTCGGCAAGAGCATCGGCGATACGCTCGGTGCGGACGGCAAAGACATTCTGCAATTGCTCGGCAACGGTGCACCGAAGGTTCTCGAACAAGGCGACCTGATCCGCGCGGTTTATCCGGTCAGCCCGATTGCCGACGCCAAGGCCTGGGCCGTGGTGATCGACCTGCCCAAGCAAGTGTTGCTGGCCGACTCGGTCAAGCTGCAAACCGTCCTCGACGACGCCCAGCAAAGCGGCACGATCAAAGCCCTGTTGGTGGCGGTGATTGCCGGCGTGGTTGGCCTGTTGCTGATGTGGCTCACCGCCTCGGGCGTGACCCGGCCGATCGACAGCGTGGCGCAAATGCTCAAGGCGATTGCCAGCGGCGACGGCGACCTGACCCAACGCCTGCACTACAGCAAGAAGGATGAACTGGGCGAACTGGTCAGCTGGTTCAACCGCTTCCTCGACAAGCTGCAACCGACCATTGCGCAGATCAAACAGAGCATCACCGACGCCCGCGGCACGGCCGATCAGTCGTCCGAGATCGCCCGCCAGACCAGCGAAGGCATGCAGGTGCAGTTCCGCGAAATCGACCAGGTCGCCACCGCGTCCAACGAAATGAGCGCCACCGCCCACGACGTCGCCAACAGCGCGTCGAACGCGGCCAATGCCGCCAAAGGTGCCGATCAGTCGGCCCGCGACGGCATGCAGATCATCGAGCGCAGCACCCGCGACATCAATCAACTGGCCGAGGAAGTCAGCAAGGCCGTGACCGAAGTCGAAGCCTTGGCGGTGAACAGTGAGCAGATCGGCTCGGTGCTGGAAGTGATCCGCAGCATCGCCGAGCAAACCAACCTGCTGGCGCTCAACGCGGCGATTGAAGCTGCCCGTGCCGGTGAAAGCGGTCGCGGCTTTGCGGTGGTGGCCGATGAAGTACGCAACCTGGCCAAACGCACCCAGGACTCGGTGGAGGAAATCCGTTCGGTGATCGAGCGCATCCAGAGCGGCACGCGCGGCGTGGTCGCGACCATGCATTCGAGCCAGACCCAGGCCCACAGCAACGCCGGGCAGATTCAGCAAGCGGTGCAGGCCTTGGGCAAAATCAGTGACGCCGTGACCGTGATCAGCGACATGAACCTGCAAATCGCCAGCGCCGCCGAGCAACAAAGCGCCGTGGCCGAAGAGGTCAACCGCAACGTCTCGGCGATCCGCACCGTCACCGAAACCCTGACCGGCCAAGCCACTGAATCGGCGCAAATCAGCAGCCAACTCAACTCCCTGACCACTCACCAGATGAAACTGATGGACCAGTTCCGCGTGTAATCGAGATTCCCCTTGTAATTGGATGGACTCGCCCACGCCGAGGCGTCAATGCGCCACGGTGGCAGTCTAAGAAGCCAACGGCAGCGAGGGCGAGTCCATGAAAAAGAATACGACGCTTAAACAGTCCCTGTCTTCAACCG
>NZ_FYDY01000040.1:0-40673 GCF_900187435.1 Pseudomonas sp. Irchel s3b5 | reverse complement strand
AGTTGAAAAGGTCGCCGAGGTCGAGCAGGTCTTGTTGAACAGACATAAAAAATCCGATGCCAGAGGTCTGGCATCGGATTTTCTAGGAAGCCCTGCGCGAGCTCAAATGCTTAAGTGAACAGCATTACCGCAATGCGGGCCTTTTCATTGAGCCAGAGCCGTCAGCCCGCGATGACGCGATCGGCCGAGAGCTTGCCGGCCCCTTCGATCAGTACCGCGATACTGCCACCGAGCAGGGCCAGGGCGAATTCATAACCGTTGTTGGCCATGAACAGACCGTTACTGATGTGCACCGAAAAAATAGCGACCAGCGAGAGGAAGGTCAGGCCCAGTGCGGCTGGACGTGCCAGCAGGCCGATGATCAAGGCCAGACCGGCAAAGAACTCGGTGCCGCCCGCGAGCGTCGCCATCAAGTAGCCCGGTGCCAGGCCGATGCTTTCCATGTATTGCGCGGTCCCGGCCAGACCATAACCACCGAATGCCCCGAAGAGTTTCTGCGAGCCGTGAGCAGCGAAGATGATGCCGACGACAATTCGCAGAACTGTCAGGCCGTAGCCCGCGCGGGTGAACAGAACCTTGTTGATCAGAGTGCTCATGCTGTGTCTTCCATCGTGAGGTGTGTGTGGGTTGGCCGCTATATTAATCAGTAAATATCATGTTAAAAGCGCAAAAAACCCACCAATCCAATCAGTTTATTCGATTACTTTCGCGAAGTGACGTTTGGCCCCTGAGGCTCCAGCGATTCCCGTTCTCGATCGAATGCCAAGTAGTACTTGTTCACGCTATTAACATAGCTGACAGGTCCCATTCCGACTTGCTCCATGGCAATCCGCTCGACCTGGAAGAACCATTGATTCGGATTCAAGCCGCGCCGCCGCGCCTCGGCACGCATGCCTTGCACTCGCTCCGGCCCAATGTTGTAGGCCGCCAGCACGAAGGCCATGCGCTCGCGTTCGTTGAGTTTGGTGCTGGCAAAAAACTTACGCCGGATCAGGGCGAGGTACTTGGCGCCGGCCTGCACATTGCCGTCGAGGTCTTGAATGTTGTTGACCCCTACCCGCTGGGCTGCAGACGGCGTGATCTGCATCAGGCCAGTCGGCGCACCACCACTGCGCGCCGCGGGTTGCAGGCCGGACTCCTTGAACGCCAGCGCCGCCAGGTTCAGCCAGTCCATGCCTTGGGCGTCAGCGTGCTTTTGCAGCACCGGACGCAGTTTTTCCAGTCGCTGCCGGTCCGCCTTGGCCAAGGGGTAGTGAACCTGGTACAGGCGCCGATAGATCCGCAGGAACGCAACGTCCTGGTCCGATGGTTTTTTGTAACCGGTCAGGAAGCGATCAATGCTCGCACGCAGCATTGACGCATCGCGGCGCACGAACCAGAACTCTTCGCCCGGATCACTGATGAGCACTTGTTTGTCGAATCTAAGTTTCGGCAGGATCTTGCCCCAGCGCTCGGCAATCGGTTGCTCGACGATGGTCAGATGAAAGATGCCGCCCTGGACCATTTCCAGCACATCCTCGACCGCCAGACTCGGATCGACCCACTCGATCGTTATCGGAGGCAGCTTGTGCAAGGCAAGTTTCTGATTGATCTGGCTGACGGCGTCACCGGCAGCACTGCCGGTGGGCAATGCCACGGTCTTGCCCGATAGCTGTTCGAGACGGGTATAGCGACGCTCGCCCTTGATCCCCACCAGCACCAATGGAATGTTGCTGGCAAGCGGTTCGCTGGTGCTGACGGCGTAGCCCGGTTGCAGGTCGAGCAATTCGCCCGGGGCTACCAGATCACCCTCCCCGCGCTGCAAAGCGCCGAGCAGCTGGTCCTTGCCCTTGGGGATAATCTTGAGGGTGATTTCCTGACCGTCGCGGGCATGGCCGTTGAGGTATTGCTCGAACGCTCGCAAGCGGTGGTACTCGACGCCAATGGCCTGGCCCTGGACTTCGCCGGAACTGTTGCGGCTCTGGTTGACCAGCACCCGCAGCACGCGGCTGCTACGAATGTCCGGGAGATCACGAACTTTTGCGGCCGGTACCGCTTGCTGTGGTCCGGGCAGCCGCGCAACCGCCGACAGCGGCAGTAGCAACGAACAACACAGCAGTAGCAAAACCGAGGGACGAATCATCCACTCTCCGGAAAGAATTCGGGTTGATCACATGAATAAGTCATGCGATCAATCGACAAAAACAGAGCGCCTGAAGCGCTGGCAAGGTGCGAGAAACCGGCACATTGATGGCAAAGCTACCAGTCCAGTTTCGTTCGCGGCTCAAGAGACAGCGTTAACTCCTTGTAGTTCTTGGCTTTTCTTATCAATCAACAGCTCTGATATGCTTTCCGGCCTTTGGTCCGAGGTAGCACCATGCAACTCATCGATATCGGCGTCAACCTGACCAACCCCAGTTTTGCCGACAAACACCAAGCGGTACTCGACCGCGCCTACGCGGCCGGGGTGTGCCAATTGGTGCTCACCGGCACCAGCGTCGAGGGTAGCGAACAAGCCCTGGAGCTGTGCCAGCAACTGGACGAAAGCGCGCAGCGGCTGTTCGCCACCGCGGGCATTCACCCCCATTCGGCCAGCGACTGGAATGCCGACAGCGCCCGACGCCTGCGCGGTTTGCTCAAAGAGCCGAACGTGGTGGCCGTGGGTGAATGCGGGCTGGATTTCAATCGAGATTTCTCACCGCGCCCGCAACAGGAAAAAGTCCTCGAAGAACATCTGGCGATGGCGGTCGAATTGCAGTTGCCCGTGTTTCTGCACGAACGTGATGCCAGTCAGCGCCTGCTGGAAATCCTGCGCGACTACCGAGATCAATTGCCCGCCGCTGTCGTGCACTGTTTCACCGGCGAACAGAAAGCGCTGTTCAGCTACCTCGATCTGGACCTGCACATCGGCATTACCGGCTGGATCTGCGACGAGCGCCGGGGCACGCACTTGCATCCATTGGTAAAAGAGATCAAGCGCGGACGCCTGATGCTGGAGAGCGATGCGCCGTATCTGCTACCGCGCAGCCTGCGCCCCAAACCGAAGAACGGGCGCAATGAGCCAGCGTACCTGACCGAAGTGTTGCGAGAGGTCGCACTGCATCGCGGGGAAACCATTGAAGATCTGGCGGCGCACAGCACTGCAACTGCGAGAGCATTCTTCGGCTTACCGCCAATCCTCCAGTAATCACCTGCCCCCTGGGGGAGCGGGCTTGCTTGCTCCCACCTTGACCTGCATCAAGAGCCGATTTCTGCATGGCGGCACAATGCTGGCACCTTGCCAATACTGTTTCCGCTATCAGAGAAGACCTCCATGGGTGCCTGGCTTAGCAATATCTCGTTGAAATACAAATTCTGGGCAGTCAATGCCGTCGCTTTTGTCACCACATTGCTGCTGGTGCTGTTTGCCGTGCATCTCGAACAACAGGCCCGCAGTCAGGCCGCCAAGGCCTCGGCTCAGGCGCAGGCGCGATTGCTCAGCGCCTGGCCTGCCGGGCAGCCGCTGCCCCGGCACGATAACCTGCTGACCTTCAGTCGCGCACAGGTGCCGATGTTGAACAAACAACCGGTACCGGAACTGAGCAATGCAAAAGGTTGGGTCGAGATCAATGCCATGCCGCTGCTCGGTGACAACCCGCTGATGGGTGCCGAAGTGTTCACCGGCGCAGGTGACCAGCAAATTGCAGTGATCGCCTATGCACCGAGCCTGGAACAAGTCTTCGCTGAACGCTTTAGCCAATACGCGGTGGCGGTAATGATCCTGATGCTGGCGATGCTGGGTGCGTCGCAGTTGTTGATCCGATTCCTGCTCAGCCAGCTGAACACGTTGAAAGACGTGATGCTGCATGTCGAGAAAACCGGTGATCTGTCAGCCCGCGTTCCACTGGCCTGTCGCGATGAAGTCGGGCAAATGGCCAATGCCTTCAACGCCATGCAGGCCGGTTATCAGCGAGTGGTCAACACCGTCGCCAGCACCGCCCGGCAACTGGATGAGGGGGCCGCCCGGCTGGCGTCGAGCATGAACGACGTGCGCCAAGGCATGCTCGGTCAGCAAAGCGAAACCGATCAGGCCGCCACGGCGATCAACGAAATGACGGCCACGGTCTATCACATCGCCCAACACGCCGGAGCCACCCGCGACCTGTCGCAATCGGCCGACACCCTGGCTGGCAGCGGGCAGGAGGTGGTGCTTCGGGTTCAGAAGTCGATTGCCGGGTTGTCCACCGGGGTGCAACAAACCGCCGAGATGATCCAGCGCCTGGCCGAGGACAGCCAGAAAATCAACGGCGTGGTGAACGTGATCCATAGCATCGCCGAGCAAACCAATCTGCTGGCCCTGAACGCAGCCATCGAAGCGGCCCGGGCCGGTGAGATGGGGCGCGGGTTTGCGGTGGTCGCCGATGAAGTGCGCAACCTCGCCAAGCGGGTTCAGGCCTCCACCGACGAAATCACGCTCATGGTGTCGGCTTTACAGGTCGGAACCCGTGACGCGGTGGACTTTATGCAGGAGAGTTCGTTCAAGGCGGACGACTGCGTGCAACAGGCGCAGGAGGCGGGTGTCGCGCTGGCAGAAATCACCGGCGCCGTGGCGCAAATGCGTGAAAGCAATACGCAAATTGCGGTAGCGGCCGAGCAGCAGAGCCAGGTCGCCGAAGAGATGAACCGGTCGGTGGTGAGCATTCGTGACGTGACCGAGAACACGGTCCAGCAGACGGTGAGCTCGGCGACTACCAGCAATGAGTTGGCGGCGCTGGCCGGGGAACTGAGCAAGGCGATCGGTCAGCTCAAGCTTTGACGGCCTCTTCGCGAGCAGGCTTGCTCGCGATGGCGTCAACCCGATCAAGATCGATGTTGACCATGACCCCTATCACATCGATAGCCAGCCTTGATTCGCCGCCAACAAAGACCGGGCCTATTCTCCAATCATGTGTTCAACATGGATCGAGGATCAGCATCATGGGCAAACGTCACCCCAACCTTCCCGCCTGGCAATGGCGCGCGTACCCGAACAATCATCAGCACCCGACCAATCTGGTGCTGCACCTGATCGCGGTGCCGCTGTTCATCGTGGCATTTCTGTTGATTGTGTCCGGGGTGTTCGGCCTGAACCTGGCGAATGTCGCCATCGGGGTGATCGGTGTGATCGCCGCGCTGGGTTTGCAACGCCACGGTCACAGCCTGGAAGCGCAAGCCTCCGAGCCGTTCACCGATCGCAAAGACGCCGTGTCGCGCCTGATGGTCGAGCAGTTCCTGACCTTCCCACGGTTTTTTCTGAGCGGTGGCTGGTGGCGCGCCTGGCGGGATCGTCACCGTCGGCATTGATCAGGCGAACACCGTCACGGTCTGCCGACTCATCGCAATCAATCGACCGTCCGCGCTCCACAACCTCGCGGCGGCATGGCCATACCCGTCGACGGCATACTCGGTTTCGACCTGGTATTTGCACCAGTCCAGCGTGCTCAGATCCAGCAATGGCTGAACGAATTCTATGGTCCAGGTCAGCGTGCTGCCCATCGCCGGCTTCTTCAAAAACGGCAGCACAGACGGTGGCCACGCGTCCACCAGCGCCAGAATGTGCGCTTCGCTCAGCGCCTCTGCTTTTGCCTCATCACGCAACCGCACCCAGCCGCCCATCTGACGCGATGTACTGCCGCTGAACGGCATGCCACCGACGCTCCAGCGCATCGCCAGATGCCGCATAAACTCAGGGAGGAGACCTTCGACGAACGGCAACTCCTGGCACTCCTCCCAATGCTTCATTTCCGGCGCTGGCTCCGCGCTCACCGCCACTTCCGATGGACGCGAGGCGCCGAAGCTGCCCTGGATCAGCGTCACCACCTGGCCCTTCTGCACCACTCTGCCCAGCACCTGACTGACGGCCTTGCCTTCACGCAGCACGTCGACCTCAAAACTGACGGGAACATCAGACTCGACCGGGCCAACGAAGGTGATCGCCAATGAGCGAACCGAACGATCCGACGGAACCTTTGCGCGCATGGCTTCGAATTGCAGAGCGGCCACCAGGCCGCCGAAACTGGCTCGCCCCTGTGCCCAGGAAGCCGGAATAGACAGCACCAGTGGCTGGCGGCGGACGGCATCGAGCAGTTCGGAAAAACGCATGAAAACCTCAAGGATCGGAAAAAGATGAAGGAATATTAACGATCAGGCGGAGGCTATACAGCACTCATTCCGGCCAAATTGACTGACAGATGGGCCGTGCTCAACTCCCCCCCTGTAGAAGCGAGCTTGCTCGCGATAGCGGCGTTTCAGTCACATCAATGTTGGATGTGCCACCGCAATCGCGAGCAAGCTCGCGCCTACAGGGGATGCATTAGGTTCAGGATTTGAAGCAATCCGCGCTGAGCTTGTCCAGCACGCGATCAGAGCGGGTTTCCGCTTTGGCCATATTGGCTTTCCAGACCGCCACACAAGGTTGCAGATCCGCTTCATGCTCGGCCAGGGCCAGCCACTGCACGCAGTCGTGCCAGTCACCTAACGCGCCTTGCGCCGCTTTCAACCGAGGCATGGCTTTTTTCGGTAAGCGATCCAGCTCCGGATAGGCATCAATGCCATAGCGCACGCGCTTGATCAGCAACCTTAGTCGATGCCGGTCGTGGGCGGGATCGTGCAGTGCCTTGTCGAGTTTTTTCCATTGTTTGGCCAAGCGTTTTTCGATGTGCTGGCGCACGCCCTTGAGCAAACCCTGACGCTGGGACGCACGCAAAAAACGCGGAAAAGCATCGAGGACGATCAGCAACTGTGACAGTTCGGTGCTGCTCGCAACGGCCGGATACGCCTCGGCCATCTGGGCCATGCGCCTGCGTCCAGCTTCGGCTTGACCGTGTTCAAGCAGGTACGCTGCCATGACTTCGCGATCCCGTAACGGCGTGGTCAGCTCACCCACCCGCGATGCCGCCTCTTCCAATTGCTCGACGCCCGGCAAGCCGCGCAACGGCCGCAACAGGCTGCGCAATCGACGTATTGTCGTGCGCAGATCGTGCAACGCCTCAGGGTCAGTACACGCATTCAAACGTGCCTGGCAGGCCAGCAGACGAATCTCCAGGCCCAGAACATGAGCCACCAAGCGATCAATCATGGGTTTACTCCGTAGATAGTCCCTTACACCAACTGTAGGAGCTGGCTTGCCGGCGATGGCGGTATGGAGCTCACTGTGATCTCAATGTACTCCCACCGGCAAGCCGGATCGCTTCATCGCCCGGCGCGGGACTCACGAATATAGAAACGGGCCTTCTCGGCTTTTTGGCTGCAACCTTCGAACCCTTCGAATTGCTGTTGAGTCTTGGCCGCGGTCAACAGTGACAAGGCTTTGGAGTAGCTGACAGTCCCGGCGAAACCCTCGGCCTTGGCCAGGTCCAGCTCACGCCACGCGGCGTCGAGTTGGCTACCGCAGCTGTCTCGGTAGGCGGTTTTACCGGCACAACCGGCAAGCGCCAGGGCAATCAGCGGTACACAGATCCAGGCTTTCATCACTCACACCTCAAAGATAGGTCAACAATCATGCAGGTAAGACGGTCCGGCGCTTAAAAAGTGCCGTTGGTCTGCTGCGCTCACTATAGCGCTGCTGAGGACAACCCTGTGCCACCATGGAGTGTCGAAAATACGACGCCTTCGCCGCTACGAACGACTTTTGCGATTGAAGCGCGCCCCTCGATGGGTGCATTGTTGAACCTGGTCATACGAGGGCGATTCATGAAAAAGCGTGTCGCACTGGTGCTGGGCTCGGGTGGAGCCCGGGGATATGCGCATATTGGTGTTATCGAAGAAATTGAACGGCGCGGTTACGACATCGCCTGCATCGCCGGTTGCTCCATGGGCGCCGTGGTGGGCGGGATCTACGCCGCCGGCAAACTCAATGATTATCGCGACTGGATCGAGAGCCTGGACTATCTCGATGTGTTGCGCCTGGTAGACGTCAGTTTTCGTTTGGGGGCGATACGCGGTGAAAAAGTCTTCGGCCAGATCCGCAAGATCGTCGGCGAGATCAACATCGAAGACCTGCGCATTCCCTACACGGCGGTCGCCGCCGACCTCACCAACCAGCAGGAAATCTGGTTTCAGGAAGGTTGCCTGCATCAGGCCATGCGCGCCTCGGCGGCGATTCCCAGCCTGTTCACGCCGGTCATGCAGGGTAATCGCATGCTGGTGGACGGCGGTATTCTGAACCCGCTGCCGATCGTGCCGGTGGTGTCGAGCCACTGCGACTTGATCATCGCGGTCAACCTCAACTCCACCAACCAGCGCCACTACCAACTGCCGGTGATCCAGCGACCCGCCGCGTTCAAGTCGCGCTTCGACAGCCTGATCAATTCTCTGGGTTCGAAGATGCCGTTCCGGCGCAAACAGGCCGAACAACTGTTGATTCTGGAACAGGAGGCCTTGAGGGCCCAGAGCGCGAATATCAATTCCTGGATCGAGTCCGCCGAGCCCGAAGCCCAGCAACCGGCCGCCGCGCCTGAATCCCCAGGTGCGCCACGATCCGCCACCGGTTCATTCATCATCGATAACGTCGGGCCGGCGTCGTTGCTGGACTTGATCAACCAGAGCTTCGAGGTGATGCAAACGTCGCTCGCGCAGTACAAGATTGCCGGGTATCCGCCGGACATCCTGATCAACGTACCGAAGCGGGTGTGCCGGTTTTTCGAATTCTACAAGGCGCCAGAACTGATCGCGCTGGGGCGGGAGATTGCGCGGGATACGCTGGATCGGTATGAAAATGAGCAGAATCGCGATGGCTGAAATGCTCGATTGATTGTGAGGGCCTCATCGAGAGCAAGCTCGCTCCTACACTGGATTTTGGACAGACACAAATTTTGTGAACACCGAAAACTCACTGTAGGAGCGAGCCTGCTCGCGATGAGGCACGATCATTCAGCACAAAACTAAAGGCTAGCCTCACCCAACAACCGATACCCCACCCCCGCTTCGGTCACGATAAACCGTGGCTGAGTCGGGTCGTCCCCCAGTTTCTGGCGCAGATGACCAACCACAATCCGCAGGTAATGGGTGTCTTCGGTGTGGGTCGGCCCCCAGATGTCCTTGAGCAGTTGCTGCTGGGTGATCACCCGCCCGGGATGCCGTGTCAGTTGCGCGAGCACGGCGTATTCCTTGCGGGTCAATGCCACTTCGACACCGTCCAGCAACACCCGGCGATACGCCAGGTCGACCGTCAGCGGGCCGAAACTCAGTGCGGCTTGCTGGGGCTCGCCCATCGGGGCCTGACGCAATAACGCGCGAATCCGTGCCAGAAATTCCTGAATGCCAAACGGCTTGGTCACATAGTCATTGGCACCACCATCGAGGGCATCGACTTTCTGCCCTTCACCGGCGCGCACCGAAAGCACCAGCACCGGCACCGTCGACCATTCACGAAATTCGCGCAACACTTGCTGGCCGTCCATGTCCGGCAAGCCGAGGTCGAGCACCAACAGGTCCGGTTTGTTCAGCGCGGCCTGCGCCAGGCCTTCGCTGCCGGTGCCGGCCTCCAGCACTTTGTAGCCTTGGGAAACGAGGCTGATGCGCAGGAATTTGCGGATCTGCGGCTCGTCGTCGATGACCAAAATGGTCGCAGTCTGGCTCATGAATTCACATCAACACGTAGAAGAGGCAAGAGAGTAGCGCATGCACGATCAGGCTTCACTTTCATATCCCGGCTGAGCCTGCAACGGCAGGTGCAAGGTGATGCAGGTGCCGCGCCCCTCGATGCCGTCCGCAACACTGATGCGCCCACCATGGGCACCGACCATGCCCTGACAGATCGCCAGCCCCAGCCCGGTGCCCTGCCCGCCACGATCGCCACGGGCAGCGGTGTAGAACATGTCGAAAATCTTCGCCCTCTCCGCTTCCGGAATCCCCGGCCCTTCGTCGCTGACCGAGAAGAACAGCTCCTTTTCGTCGGCCCCGGCACACAATTGCAGACGGCCGCGGGATGGCGAGAAGCGTGCGGCATTTTCCAGCACGTTGACCAGGGCCTGTTCGATGAGTGCGGCATGGACATACAGCAGCGGCAACTCGGCGGGCACATCCGTGCTGACCTGCAACGAAGACAGAACTGCGCGCAGGCGATTGAGTGCACTGCCGACGATATCGGCCGGCGACACCCAGTCTCGCGAGAGTTTCAGGGCGCCATGACCGAGGCGGGTCATGTCCAACAGGTTTTGAATATAGCGGTCCAGACGCTCGGCTTCATCACGAGTGCCTTCGAGCAATTCACGGCGGTCCTCCAATGGAATCGCCTCGCCAAGCGCTAGCAGACTGTCGATGCTGCCGCGCATCGAGGTCAGCGGTGTGCGTAAATCGTGGGACACCGAGGCCAGCAAAGCACTGCGCAGTTGTTCGGTTTCGCCGTGCAGCCGCGCGGCCTCAAGGTCGTCGGCCAGCTGCGCGCGGGCCAGCGCCTGGGCCAATGGCTGACTCAAAGCGGTCAATAAGCGTCGACGCTGGCCCGTGAGGGTCTGGCCCTCTTTGGCGCAGACACCGAGTAATGCCAACGGACCGTCCTCGACCGACAATGGCCACCACCACCAACGCCCGAACGGCAAAGTACCGGTGCCGACGCCGGCCGGTTGATCGTGTTGCCAGGCCCAATCGGCGGCCGCACGTTCCGCTTCAGAAAATTCCAGCGGGCCACCGGTTTCGACTTTCCAGCCGTTTTGACCATCGCGATTGAGCAGGCACAGTTGCAGATCGCTCCAGCCATTGAGGTGCTGGGCTGCGGCGCTGATCACGGCCTGACGGTCGGTGGCGGCGGTGAGCTTGCGCGACAGGCCGAGCAGTTCGGTGGTCTCTTCCTGGGTATCGCGCAGGACCTGCAATTGCCGACGCTGACGCGCGGCAAGATTGCCGGTGAGCGCTGCCATCAACAGGAAAAACAGCAAGGTCAGCACGTCTTCTTCGCGCTGGATGCTGAAAGAAAAATTCGGCGGAATGAACAGGAAGTCATAAGTCAAAAACGACAGCGCCGCACACACCAGTGCCGGGCCGAGACTGCTGCGCACCGCCACCAGCAGGACCGCGGCAAGGAACACCAGTGAGATATTCGGCAGCGGCAACACACTCACCACCGCCCACGCCAAGGCGCTGGCTAAAACAGTTGCGGCCACCGCCAGGGCATAGTCGAACCACACCAGCGACTGCATTGAACGTTGGCGAGGTGGATGCTGTTCATGGTCACAGTCGAGGACGTTGATTTCCAGGCCGCGCGCATTGCGCAGCAGGCGCGCCGCCAGACCACCGCCGAACAATCGACGACGCAGACGTGGTCGGGACTGGCCGACCAGCACCAGGCTGGCGCGACGTTCGACGGCATGCTGGATCAAGGTTTTCGCCACCTCACCCGCTCGCAGCAGCACCACCTCCCCGCCCAAACGTTCAGCCAATTGCTGGGCACTTTGCAGGCGCAGACGCGATTGCTCGTCTCGCACGCTGCCGTTGTCGACGTGCACCAGACTCCACGGCAGATGACGACGCTGGGCCACTCGACTGGCGTGACGCACCAGCCGCTCAGCCTGGACATCGCCGTCGATGCCCACCAATAAACGTCCGCGCACGGCTGGCGCGGCTTGCCCGAGTTGGCGATAACCCTGGGCCAGATCGTTATCGACCTGAGCCGCTGCGGTTTGCATCGCCAGTTCGCGCAAAGCAGTCAGATTGGTTTGGGAGAAAAACGCGTCGATGGCCGCCCGCGCCTGCTCCGGCACGTAGACTTTGCCATCGCGCAGACGCTCAAGCAGCTCACGTGGTGGCAAGTCGATCAGCAGCAACTCATAGGCTTCTTGCAGCACCCAGTCGGGCAAGGTTTCGCGAACCTGCACGCCGGTGATGCCGCGCACCTGATCGTTGAGACTTTCCAGGTGCTGGACGTTGACCGTGGTGTACACGTCAATGCCGGCGGCGAGCAGTTCCTGAATGTCCTGCCAGCGTTTTTCGTGACGACTGCCGGGGGCGTTGGTGTGGGCCAGTTCGTCCACCAGCACCAGTTTCGGCTTAGCCGCCAGCAGACCGTCGAGGTCCATTTCCTCCAGCATCACGCCACGGTATTCCGAGCGCACCAAAGGCTGCTGCGGCAGACCGCTGAGCAGCGCTTCGGTTTCGGTCCGGCCATGGGTTTCGACGACACCGGCGATGATTTTCACGCCTTGGCGCAATTGGGTGTGGGCCGATTGCAACATGGCGTAGGTCTTGCCAACACCCGGCGCAGCCCCCAGGAAAACCTTGAGCCGGCCACGGCCATCGCGGGGCAGGTCTGCTAACAGCGCGTCGGCGCGGCCGGAGTCGCTCATTGATCGTTGCCTTGTTTGATTTGACTTGAGAGGTTGCTGCGATCTTTTGATCTACAGATTTTCCAGCGCCCGATTCAACTCAAGCACATTTACCACTGGCGGGCCCACAAGAGGCTGCTCGATGTGCGCGTCCAGCAGGTTTTGCACGGTTGCCACCGGCAGATTGCGCGCCGCCGCAACACGCGCCAGTTGATAGGCAATTGCGGCCGGTGGCAAGTGCGGATCAAGCCCGCTGCCGGACGTAGTGACCAGCGCCAGCGGTACCGGCCCCTGGCCTGGCACCTGCAATTTATTGGCTTCATCAATCACGCGGCTGGCCAGCGCCGGATTGCTGGGCGCCAGGTTGCTGGCGCTGCTCGACACGGTAGCAAAGGCACCCGCCGATGGTCGCGGATGGAACCACGCATCCCCGACGAAATCCTGGGCAATCAACGACGAACCTCGCACCTTGCCCTCGGCATCGCGAACGAGACTGCCATTGGCCTGATCCGGGAAGGCAACCTGGGCCACACCGGTGACAACCAAAGGATAGGCAACGCCGGTGATCAGGGTCATCAGGACCAACAGGCTCAGGGCCGGGCGTATCAATGTGGACATTTCAAAATCCTCGAATTCATTGAAAACAGAAACAACTCTTGAAGTCACCAGCAGATATTGTGGCGAGGGGGCTTGCCCCCGCTGGGCTGCAAAGCAGCCCCCTGCAACCACATGTCTACATACAGCTGGCGACTGCTCCGCAGTCGAACGGGGGCAAGCCCCCTCGCCACAAAAGCCACACAATCCGAATGATCGCTAAACCAGATGCAACGCCGTCAACAGCATGTCGATGGCCTTGATGCCCACGAACGGCACCAGAATCCCGCCCAGCCCGTAGATCAGCAGATTGCGTCGCAACAACGCCGCAGCACTCGCCGCCTGCACCCGCACACCACGCAGTGCCAACGGAATCAACACCACGATGATCAAGGCGTTGAACACAATCGCCGAGAGAATCGCGCTCTGCGGACTGCTCAAATGCATGACATTGAGCACCCCCAGTTGCGGGTAAATCACGGCAAACAGCGCCGGCAAAATCGCGAAGTATTTGGCCACGTCGTTGGCGATGGAAAACGTCGTCAACGCGCCGCGAGTCACCAGCAGTTCCTTGCCGATCTGCACCACGTCCAGCAACTTGGTCGGGTCGCTGTCGAGATCGACCATGTTCGCCGCTTCACGCGCCGCTTGCGTACCGTCGTTCATCGCCATGCCGACGTCCGCCTGAGCCAGTGCCGGGGCGTCGTTGGCGCCGTCGCCGCACATCGCCACCAGACGACCGTCGTTCTGCTCGTGACGGATGCGCGCCAGCTTTTTCTCCGGTGTAGCTTCGGCCAGCACGTCATCCACGCCTGCTTCGGCGGCAATGGCGGCGGCAGTCAACGGGTTGTCACCGGTGACCATGACCGTGCGAATCCCCAGTTTGCGCAACTCGGCGAAACGCTCGCGAATGCCGGGTTTGACCACGTCTTTCAGGTGAATCGCACCGAGCAATTTGCCGTCGGCACAGACCAGCAACGGGGTGCCGCCGCTCTGGGCGATCTTGTCGATTTCCCGGGACAGTGCCGGGGCCAGGTCGGCGCGTTTCAGGCCGACGAACGCCAGCAGCGAATCCACTGCGCCTTTGCGATAAACCCGGCCCTGATAGTCGACACCGGACAACCGAGTCTCGGCACTGAACGGTACCGCCGTCAGCAGCTCAGCGGAGGGTTCCGGTTGCGGATGAAGCCCGCGCAGATATTCGACGATGGATTTACCTTCAGCAGTGTCGTCGGCCAACGAGGCGAACAGCGCACCTTCGGCCAGTTCTTTCGCGGTCACGCCGGGCGCGGCATATACCGCTGAACAACGACGGTTACCAAAGGTGATGGTGCCGGTCTTGTCCAACAGCAGAACGTGCACATCCCCCGCCGCTTCCACCGCCCGGCCGGATTTGGCAATCACGTTCAGGCGCACCAGACGGTCCATCCCGGCGATACCAATGGCCGACAACAGACCACCGATGGTGGTCGGAATCAGCGTCACCAACAGTGCTACCAGAAACACCAGCGGCAGGCTGCCATTGGCGAAATGGGCGAACGGTTGCAGGGTGACGACCACCAACAGGAAGATCAGGGTCAGGCCGATCAGCAGGATATCGAGCGCCACCTCGTTCGGGGTTTTCTGGCGTTTAGCGCCTTCGACCAGGGCGATCATGCGGTCCAGGGTCGACTCACCAGGGTTGGTCGTAATCTTCACCAGCAGCCAGTCCGAGACCAGACGCGTGTTGCCGGTGACGGCGGAACGATCACCGCCGGACTCGCGAATCACTGGCGCAGATTCACCGGTGATCGCCGCTTCGTTGACCGCCGCAATACCTTCGATCACTTCGCCGTCACCGGGGATCATCTCCCCCGCTTCGACGCGCACCACATCGCCTTTGCGCAGGTTGGCGGCAGGCACCATTTGAAAACTGCCGTTAGCGGTTTTGCAACGGGCGCTGAGGCCTTCGCTACCGGCCTTGAGACTGTCGGCGCGGGCCTTGCCACGACCTTCGGCCAAGGCTTCGGCGAAGTTGGCGAACAACACGGTGAACCACAGCCACACGGCGATTTGCGCGGCGACGAAGGTCGGCACCGCCGGATCGGGAATGAAGCACAGCACGGTGGTCAGGATCGCGGTCAACTCGACCACCAACATCACCGGCGCACGCTTGAGTTGCCGCGGGTCGAGCTTGACGAAGGCTTGCACCAGCGCCGGACGCCACAGGGCCGAGATCGCGGTTTTGGGTTGCTCCGATGCCTTCACGGCTACCGGTTTGATTGCAGGCATATTCATCGTCCAGTCCTCAGAAGCCCATGCTCAGATGTTCAGCGATAGGGCCCAGCGCCAGGGTCGGCAGGAATGTCAGGCCGCCCACCAGCAAAATGGTCATAGTCAACAAAGTCACAAACAGCGGGCCGTGGGTCGGGAAGCTGTTCTGACCGATCGGGGCGGTTTTCTTCATCGCCAGGCTGCCGGCCAAAGCCAGTACCGGGAGGATGTAACCGAAGCGGCCGATCAACATGCCCAACCCCAGCATCAAGTTGTGGAACGGCGTGTTGGCGCCAAAGCCACCGAACGCAGAACCGTTGTTGGCGCTGGCCGAGGTGTAGGCGTAGAGCAACTGACTGAAACCATGGGCGCCGGGGTTGCTCACCGAGGCCACCGGTCCCGGCAGGCTGGCGGCAATCGCACCGAGCACCAGCACGCCAATCGGCATGACCATCAGGGTCAGCACCAGCAGTTGCACTTCCCTGGCTTGCAGTTTTTTGCCGAGGTATTCCGGTGTGCGGCCAATCATCAGGCCGGCGAGGAACACCGCGATCAACACGTTGAGCAACATGCCGTAGAGCCCGGCACCGACGCCGCCGAAGATCACTTCGCCGACCATCATGTTGACCATCGCCACCATGCCGCTCAGCGGGTTGAGGCTGTCGTGCATGCCGTTGACCGAACCATTGGAGGCCGCCGTGGTGGTCACCGACCACAGCACGGTGGCGGTGGTGCCAAAGCGCGCTTCCTTGCCTTCCAGCGGCGCTGTCTGCTCGACGGCGGTGTTGTTCAAGGTCGGATTCGGTTGATACTCAGCCCACAGCGACGTCGCACCGCCAATCAGGAACAGCGCCAGCATGCAGGCGATGATTGCGCGGCTCTGACGCAGGTCCTTCACGTAATGGCCGAAGGTGAACACCAGCGCCACGGGGATCAGAATGATCGAAGCGACTTCGAACAAGTTGCTCCACGCCGTCGGGTTCTCGAACGGATGCGCCGAGTTCACGCCGAAGAAACCGCCACCGTTGGTGCCCAGTTGCTTGATCGCAATCTGGCTCGCGGCCGGCCCAAGCGGAATCACCTGATCGACGCCCTGCATCGTCAGCGCATTCACATACTGC
Source organism: Pseudomonas sp. Irchel s3b5 (assembly GCF_900187435.1). Classification (NCBI taxonomy): domain Bacteria; kingdom Pseudomonadati; phylum Pseudomonadota; class Gammaproteobacteria; order Pseudomonadales; family Pseudomonadaceae; genus Pseudomonas; species Pseudomonas sp. Irchel s3b5. The sequence goes on along the minus strand of NZ_FYDY01000040.1, from coordinate 24,448 downwards.
GCGAAGGTTTGCGGCACGCCCTGCCACACCAGGTACAGCGCCAGCAACAGGCACAGCGGCAACAAGCCATAGAGGGTGGCGCGGGTCATGTCGACCCAGAAATTGCCCAGGGTTTTGGTCGACTTGCGCCCGATACCGCGGCACAACGCAACCAGAACCGCGAGCCCGGTGGCGGCGCTGACGAAGTTCTGCACGGTGAGCCCGATCATCTGGCTCAGATAGCTCAGGGATGCTTCACCGCTGTAGCCCTGCCAGTTGGTGTTGGTCATGAAACTGACCGCGGTGTTGAACGCGAGCGTCCATTCCTGACCCGGCAGATGTTGCGGATTGAGCGGCAAGTAACCCTGGAACAACAGGACCGAGAACAACAGCAAGAAGCCTGCAAGGTTGAATGCAAGCAAGGCCAGCGTGTACTTCTGCCAACTCTGTTCGGCCTGCGGATCAACCCCGGCCACCCGATAACAGCCGCGCTCCACCGGCCCCAGGATCGGCGTCAGCCAGGTGCGCTGACCTTCCATGACCTTGTAGTAGAAGCGCCCGAGAAACGGTGCCGGAACCAATACCACCGCGAAAAATGCGAGGATCAGCCAATAGTCATAACTGTGCATAGCCGCTCCTAGTTCCGGTCCGCGCGCAACAGCGCAACCAACAGATAAATGAACAGCCCCACTGCCAGCAGCAGCGACACCCCGTCCAGAACGCTCATGGAAGTTCTCCCTGTTACGGCGTATTGCCGCGTGTGGGGTCATTGTCGGGAGGGAGGGTGTAAAGGCGCGAGATCGGGGATGGGGACGTGGCATAAAGAAGGCGTAAAGAGTGAGAAGCCGAGCCATCACTCGCTTCGGTGCGCACTTTGCGCAAGAATGTCGGCCATTGAGCCCATCGCTGGAGAATCACCCATGAATGTAATCACCACCGATCTGCCCGGTGTTCTGATCATCGAACCGAAGGTATTTGGTGATGAGCGAGGCTTCTTTTATGAAAGCTTCAATGCCAAGGCTTTTGAAGAGGCGACTGGCCTGAATACACAATTCGTCCAGGACAATCATTCGCGCTCGCAAAAAGGCGTATTGCGCGGCCTGCACTACCAGCTGGAAAACACTCAAGGCAAGTTGGTTCGTGTCACCGTCGGTGAAGTCCTCGACGTTGCCGTTGATATCCGTCGCAGCTCGCCGCATTTCGGCAAATGGGTCGCTGTGCGCCTGTCTGCCGAGAACCATCGTCAGCTATGGGTGCCGGAAGGTTTCGCCCACGGTTTCGTGGTGTTGAGTGATTTCGCCGAATTCCTCTACAAGACCACCGACTACTACACCCCATCCGCCGAACGCAGCATCCGTTGGGATGACCCGGACCTGGCTATCGACTGGCAACTGAGCGAAGCACCGCAACTGTCGGCAAAAGACCTGGCAGCGGCGTACTTCAAAGAGGCAGAGGTTTTTTCCTGATCCACGATGTCTAAAGCGTTCGAGTGAACCTTGAACAACCGGCATAGAATGGGGTGATAGCGATGGAACTGCGGTGAAACCCCATCACTCAAAACGATATGCACGATCGGTTGGCGAACCCTCGCCCACCTGCCTTCAAGGAGAGTCCTATGCCCTGGTATGCCTGGTTAATTCTGGTCGTTGCCATTGGCTCGATCGTGGGTGGCTTGTTGCTGCTGCGCGACACGGCCAACAAAGTCGAACTGACCGAAGAGCAACGTAAACGCGTCGCCGAACGCAATGCGGAAATGGACGCCAAGGAAGCGCAGGACCGCTGACAGAAAAAAACCCCGTCAACATTGGCGGGGTTTGTTTTTTCACACGTGTGCATGGCCATATCCAATCCTCAGCCCCTGCTGCCTTTTATCAGCCGGTTTCTGGGCGGATCGAGCCTTTTATCATCCGGTCGAAATCACCGTTCGTGTCACTCTCATGACCGGTTTGGATCAAGATCGAAGCATCTGCATGCTTTTTAGAAGTAGAAGTACAGTCACCATCAAATTTTCATTGGTTAATATGTTGCGCATTGATGTGGAGATATCAAATGCGTTACTCGCAGGACCATAAAGCCCAGACCCACAAACGCATTATCAAGGAAGCTTCCGCGCGATTTCGACGCGACGGTATCGGTGCGACCGGCCTGCAACCTTTGATGAAAGCACTGGGCTTGACCCACGGTGGCTTTTACTCGCACTTCAAGTCCAAGGACGAACTGGTAGAAAAGGCCCTGCAAGAAGCCGGCGAGCAAGTCGACGGCTTGTGCGCGCAAATTTTCTCCGAGGAACATCCCCTCGAAACCTTTATCGACACGTACCTCTCCGAATGGCACCAGACCTCCCCCCATGAAGGTTGCCCGCTGCTGACCATTTCTTCGGAGCTGGGATTGCGCGGTCAACCCAGCCCGACCAGCGATGTGGTGCTCAAGGCCCGCCTTGATCAGATCGAAAGCACCCTCAAAGGAGAGAACGCCGCCGATCGCAGCGTCGTCATCATGTCGACACTGGTCGGCGCTTTACTGCTATCGCGCAGCGTTGCCGACGTCGAGTTTGCCCAACGAATACTCGACGTCGCACGCGACCATCTCAAACAACCACAGGATTAACCCTGCCAACGCTTGAATAAAACGCTGGCGTTCACCCCGCCGAATCCGAAGCCATTGGACAGGGCGTACTCGATGGCCATAGGCCGCGGTTTGCCATGAACAATGTCAACACCTTCAGCCGCAGGGTCGGGGTTATCGAGATTGAGCGTGGCCGGAACGATCTGATCGCGAATGGCCAACAGCGTGAAGATCGCCTCAATCCCGCCTGCTGCGCCGAGCAAATGACCAGTCGCCGATTTGGTCGACGTGACCGCAATCTTGTTGTCTGAACCAAACAACGACTTGATGGCCGCCAACTCGCCGAGATCCCCCACCGGTGTCGACGTTGCATGGGCATTGAGATGCTGCACCTGCGCCGGCGTGACTCCGGCCTGAGCCAACGCCAGCGACATCGCCCGGCGAGCACCGCTGCCGTCTTCAGGTCCGGCCGTCAGATGATAGGCGTCGGCACTGGTGCCGTACCCGACCAACTCTGCGAGCGGCAGCGCACCGCGGGCCAGCGCGTGATCCAGAGATTCAATCACCAACAAGCCGGCACCCTCGCCCATCACAAAGCCATCACGTGCGCTGTCGAAGGGTCGAGAGGCACGCTCCGGGGTTTCGTTGTAGCCGCTCGACAGGGCACGAGCCGCCGCGAACCCGGCCAGGCTGACCCGATCAATCGCTGCTTCCGCACCGCCACATACAGCAATGTCTGCCTCACCGGCACGAATCAAGCGGGCAGCATCGCCAATCGCCTGTACCCCGGCCGCGCACGCCGTGACCGGCGCACCCAAGGGGCCTTTGAAACCATGCTCGATCGAGACATGGCCAGCGGCAAGATTGACCAGAAATGAAGGAATTGTAAAAGGTGACAAACGTCTCGGCCCACGGCTATCCGTTGTGCGTACGGCATCCGCAATCGCGCCGAAACCACCGACACCGGAACCGATAATGGTCGCGGTGCGCTCCTGACCCTCGGCATCCCGCGCCTTCCAGCCCGCCTGTTCCAGCGCCTGACGCGCCGCTTCCATGGCGAACAGAATGAATCGATCCATTTTTTTCTGCTCTTTGGGCGACGTCGCGAGGTCCGGGTCGAAACCCGCCTCGGCATCCTCTGCCAGCGTCGGCACCACGCCGCCGACCTTGGCCGGCAAATCGGCAACCACGTCGTCAGGCAAGTTTCGCAGACCTGAACGTCCCGCCAACAGACGCGCCCAGACGGCTCCAACGCCACTGCCCAAGGGAGAGACCAGACCCATCCCCGTTACAACCACTCGACGATCACTCATACCGCTCACACCTCAAACCCATTGAATGGCGCCTCACTTGTAACGTGGGGCCGCTTTGCTTTTGGAAAGGTTCGGCGCCAAAACATGGCGCGCAGCCACGAAAGCGTCCCAATCGGCCGCATCCGGCAACGAAGGAATCGTGACCAACTCCCCCTGATCCAGGCCCGACAACGCCGCATCGACCATCTCCCCCGCGTCCATGACCATCTCCGCTGGAATCTGTGAAGCATCGATACCAGAGCGTTCCCAGATCTCCGTGCGCGTGACACCTGGCAAAACCGCTTGAACCCTGACACCCGTGCCATCCAGCTCCGCGTTCAACGATTGAGTCAGGCTCAGGACGTACGCCTTGCTCGCGCTGTAAATGGCGTTGAAGCGCTCGGGAAAGAGCGCCACGACTGAAGCGATATTGATAATCGTCCCTCGCCCCGCCTTGGCAAAACTCGCCGCAGCCGCAGAGGCAAGCCGCGTGACAGTTGTGACGTTCAACTGAATCAAGCGTTCCATCTGATCCAGATCGGCATTGGCCAGTAACCCGTCCGCCGCGACGCCCGCGTTGTTGAGCAACAGGCTGATACTCGAGTCACTGCGTAACCGTTGCTCCAGCTTCAGAACATCTTCGCTTTGCGTCAGATCGGCCCTGAGCACTTCCACCTGAACCCCATGTTCGACGCGCAACTTGCCGGCAGCGGCTTCCAGGCGATCCTGATCGCGAGCGACCAACAACAAATCAAAGCCGCGGGCAGCCAAACGCTCGGCGTAAATCGCCCCGATGCCCGATGAAGCGCCAGTGACGAGGGCGGTACCCTGGGATTGGACAGCGTTCATGACGGTACTCCTGGAATTGACTCATGAATGACCTGCGTCTGAAAAACCCGGCGCAGTGTCGATGGAGATTTTATTATAGGCATAATCCATTATTAATATGATAGCCGTAATTTTAGTGGCGCCGACGAAAGGTGCGTGTTGTTCACACCTCTACATGCCTGGGATTGTGCAAGGAGACTCCACTCGCCAGATGCGAAAAAGGCCGGTCAATGACCGGCCCCTTGGCGCTGAATTACAAGCTTAGTGCACCTCAAGCTTCTCGCGATTTTTATCCAGAATCGCTTTCCCTATCCCCTTCACTTCGAGCAGTTCATCGACAGAGGCAAACGGCCCATTCCCCTCACGATAAGCAACAATCGCCTTGGCCTTCGCTTCCCCGACACCGGACAACTCCCGCTGGAGGACCACTGCATCGGCCGTATTGAGATCGATCTTGCCGGACTGCTCCTTCGCAGAAACCTCCAACCCCACCGGCGGAGTGTTCACTTCTGGTTTCACCGAAGGCGCGGCGGCCGCAGCAATTGAGACGCTGGTCAGCAGGGCAAAAAGCAGAGAATTGAAATAGCCAGTACGCATAAATGACGCTCCATGACATCGATTGAGAAAGCAGCTTTTCCAAAGCTGCCTTCCAAACTTAGGCGATGTCTGGAGCCTGTCAAAAATGTGTCCGTTACAGGATGTGAAACAATCAGGGTTCGAGACGGCGTTGCTGGTAGATCCAGTCAACGATCTCGCCATCGGGGGTATAGCCGCTAACGGTGTCGCGAAGGAGTTGGCGGACACGAGAGTAATCGTCCTCCTCTACAGCCGCCAGCAACTCGGTCAAACGCCCCTTGAGAACATCCCAAGGCAAATGATCTTCGCTGGCGCTCATGATCATTGGGTGCTGCGTTGCCGACACGTTGTCACCGATCAGCAACTCCTCATAAAGCTTCTCGCCAGGACGCAGGCCAGTGAATTCAATGGCTATATCGCCCTGCACATTCTTTTCGGAGCGAACGCTCAGGCCTGACAGGTGAATCATCTTCTCCGCCAACTCGACGATCTTTACCGGCTCACCCATGTCGAGCACGAACACGTCACCGCCCTGCCCCATGGAACCGGCCTGGATCACCAATTGCGCGGCTTCGGGGATGGTCATGAAGTAGCGGGTGATTTTAGGGTGAGTCACAGTCAACGGCCCACCGGCCTTGATCTGACTATGGAACAGCGGAATCACCGAGCCGGACGACCCCAGAACATTGCCGAAACGAACCATCGTGAATCGGGTCTTGTTGACCCGGGACACATTGGCCTTGTCGCCGAACAGCACCGGCGCGATCTCGCGACTCAAGGCCTGAAGGGTCAATTCGGCCAAGCGTTTGGTACTGCCCATCACATTCGTGGGACGAACCGCCTTGTCGGTGGAGATGAGTACGAAGTTGGTAACACCCGATTGCAATGCTGCCTGGGCAGTGTTGAGCGTGCCAATGACGTTGTTCAGCACACCTTCCGCAATGTTGTGCTCGACCATGGGCACGTGTTTATACGCGGCGGCGTGATAGACGGTGTCCACGCCCCAGGTCTTCATGACATCCAACAGCTTGTGCGGGTGGCGGACGGAACCAAGAATCGGCAGTAGCTGCACGGGAACTGCCTCCCGAGAACTGCGTTGCTCCAACTCCGTCAGAATGCTGTAGAGATTGAATTCACTGTGGTCGAACAGCAACAGCGTGGTGGGACCCAAGGCAAAAATCTGCCGGCAAAGCTCAGCACCGATCGAACCACCGGCACCGGTGACCATGACCACCTTGCCTTTGATGCAACGCTCCAGCAGATCCGGCTGCGCCGGCACCGAATCGCGTCCGAGCAAATCGGCGATATCCACTTCCTGGATGTCCTCGACCTTCACCCGTCCACTGGCCAAGTCGGTGAAGTTTGGAACGCTGCGAATATGCAGCGGGAAACGCTCGAGAACAGTCAGGATCTCCCGACGACGGGCGCGGGTCGATGACGGCAGCGCCAGCAAGATTTCCTGCGCCCCGGTTTCTTTGATCATCTGTTGAATATGCTTGGGCTTGTAGACTTGCAGCCCGGCAATTATCCGATCTGCGATGCTCGAATCATCATCGATAAAAGCCACGGGGCGCATGACCCGGCCCATGCGAAGCGCAGCGGCCAACTGATTACCGGCCACGCCTGCACCGTAAATCGCAACCTTGGTCAGACCGTCATCGCGACTGGTAAAGAATACGTGCTGAGCCCCCGTGAACCAGTCGCCCATGAAGTACTGACGCATGCACAGGCGCAGACCGCCAATGATGACGAGGCTTAACCACCAGTAGTTGAAGATAATGGAACGCGGGACGACAGCTTGGTGGTTGCTGTACCAATAAACCACCACGACCAAAATCAGTGATGACAGGCTGACAGCCTTGATGATCGCGATCAGCGCATCATTACCAAAATAGCGCATGACCGCCCGGTACATGCCGAAGCGGATAAACAGAGGAATGGCCACCACCGGAGCGCTGACAAAGAGCCAGAAATGCACGCGGAAGGGGTTGTACATATCGTCGATGCCCAAACGCACGATGAACGCGAGCCACAGAGCTACCCAGACCAGAACGATGTCTGTCGTAACTTGAATCAGGCGTTTACGACGCCGGGGAAGCGCTAACAAGCGTGCTCTGACCTTCTCCATAAACTCTTCAAACACCTCAGTTTTCTCCCTCAACTGCCGAATGACCTTGGTGGGGCTTTATAAACACATCTCGTCCAATTCAAAACCGAATGACAGAGTCGTGTCTCAGTTTTTCACCGGTGGACCTTCCAATTCACCTGCGCGGTACTTGATTGCCAACGCAGTCAAAGGAGCATAGGCCAGGATCAGCCCCCAGCCTGGATTCAAGCCAAATTGCACGACGCCTAATGCGATTGGCAACAGCCAAAGCAAATTGATCAACGAAACGACAAAAGTAATCTTCAAATGACTGCCAAACAGACGAGAGGCATATTGGTAGGCGTGACTACGGTGCGCTTCGTAGACCCTATCCCCCCTGAGCAGACGCCGAAACAAAGTGAACGTAGCATCGACAATAAACACGCCAAGCAGGATCAACCACCCCCACAAAAAATCGGTGGAGATCCAAGCGGCTTGAAGTGAAAGTCCACCCAGCACAATCCCGAGAAAGCCGCTTCCGGCATCACCCATGAAAATTTTCGCAGGCGGGAAATTCCAGCAAAGGAACCCCGCCACGGCAGCCGCCAGTAACAAAGGAGCCCAAATCAGCGTGAGCTCTCCCGATACCCAGTACAGAAGACAAGCCCCAAGGCACACGCAGATCGCCTCGACGCTGGCTATACCGTCAATTCCATCCATGAAGTTATACAAGTTAAGCAACCACACCAGGTAAAACGCCGCCAACACATGACCAAACCACCCCAGGTCAAATGTATGCCCAAAGAACTCGATAACGGGCAAGCCACCGATCCAGAACAGCAACCCTGCCGAAGCGGCGAAATGACCTAACAAACGCCAACGGGCGGGAATGTGTCCGTGGTCATCCATAAATCCGATAATGGCGATGAGTGCGCCGGCCCCGGCAATAGCCAGAAACACCGAAAAAGTCATCAGTCCTGCAAACAGGAGCATGAACAGCGCCAACGTAAAGGCGAGGACAATTGCCACACCGCCCCCTCGAGGTGTCGGGATCGAGTGAGAGCTACGGGCGTTGGGTATGTCCATCAGGCTCCGCGAAAGCGCATAACGACGCAGAGCCCAGGTCAGTAAAAAAGACACGGCGACAATGACAGGGATAAACCAGCCAAAACTCATGATTTACGGGAGTCCAAAAAATGTTGCGCAGTCAGGGCCAACGCTTGATCGAGAGTGACCGGAGGTTTCCAGCCCAGTACTTGTTGGTTCTTGCTGATGTCGACCTGCAAGGACCCGAGAATACGGTCAGCCAGTGCTTGCTGGCCTATTAACGATGCTGCACCCATCATGAGTCCGGCTGGCACAGGCAACAATCTCGCACCTTTCCCCAAGGATGCCGCAAGCTTTCGCAACAATTGAGTGGTCGAAACATCTTCACCATCGCTGGCCAGGAACACTTGATTGGCAGCCGCCGGATGATCGGAGCAGGTCACGATCAAGTCCACCAGATTGTCTATGCCAATGAGGCTACGCTGGTTGTGAATCGCGCCAAAAGGCAGCGGAACGCCACGATTCAGCCAGTGCATCATGCTGAGGAAGTTCGCTTTGACACCAGGGCCATAGACCAGTACCGGCCGGATGATGACCAACTCCAAGCCTGTGGCAGCAGCGAGCGCCTGCAATCCTTGTTCGGCCTCTAGCTTGGTAATCCCGTAAGGGTCAATGGGCTCGGGCACATCATCAGCACGGAATACTGTGCCAGGTTTGGTTTTTTCCCCATTTACCTTGATTGAACTGATAAAAATGAAACGCCGCACGCCGCACGCCGCAGCCTGACGGGCGAGGTTCAATGTCGCCTCGACATTGACTTCACGAAACGCCGTCAACGGGTCGAGAGCCACTTCTTTCATGACATGAACACGGGCAGCCGCATGGATAACCACATCGACGCCAGTCAGGGCTGCCGACCAATCATTTGTGCCATCGAGGTTGCCCATCGGCACTGAACGCACACTCGCGGCGAACGGCACCGACAGAGTACGCAGCGGCGCAACAACGGAATACCCGGGAAACAGCACCAATCGATTGATCAGCGCCCGCCCCAAAAAGCCGCTGCCGCCAGTAACCAGAAATGCCTTAGCTCTCATGAGTGGCCCTTGGAATACAAAAGTACATCAATGCCTGGGCACTGTGCCGCAACCTGTCAAAGCAGAGAGCGATAAATCTCGGCATAGGACTTAGCCATCGAATCGGAGGAGAACACCGCTTCAAAACGCCGTCCGGCTGCCTCTCCCATCGATGCGGCAACTTCCGGTTGATTCCAGAGTTGCGTCATTGCCGCTGCCAGCGCGACGGAATCACGGGGAGGAACAACCAGGCCGGTCTCCCCTGCGATGTTGATGTAAGTGGTGCCAGAGCCTATTTCACAAGAAATCATCGGTTTGCCGTACATCGCCCCTTCAAGCAAGGAAATGCCGAAAGACTCGGATCGCAGGTGTGAAGGAAAAACAAACGCGTAGCACAGCGTCAAAAGAGCAGCCTTGTCCTCGTCGGGTAATCCGCCAAGGAAATGGACATTGGTCACTCCCAATTGATCGGCCTGAGCTTTGAGCTCCGCTTCCAGATGCCCGCCCCCGAGAATGACAACGGGGAGTTGAGTCGTTTTGGCGGCCTCAAGCAGGTAATCCAACCCCTTGTAGTAACGCAATGCGCCGACAAACAGAAAAAAACGTTCACCCAGACGCGATCGCCACAAGGCAAGCTTCTCCGCAGAAGGCGTCGGGTAAGTTTCGCGGTCCAAGCCGTAGGGCACAACTCGGACTTTGTCTTTAAAACGCGTTAACACGGGACTGCTTTGAGCATAGTTCGGTGAAGAAGCGACGACACAGTCAACACTGGACAAGAAGCGATTCATCAACGGCTGATAAAGCTTGAGAAGCGTTTTTTGCTTGACGATATCCGAGTGATAACTGACGACGGCTGGCTTTTGGATACGACTGAGAAAATGCACCAGATCCATGTAAGGCCACGGGAAGTGGTAGTGAACTATGTCTGCCTTTTTTGCCAACTCGGCAAAATCTTTGAACGCCGATAGCGAGAAACCGGTGGAGGCCACATGCAGATCGAGTTTTGAGCGGTGAGTCAGATGGTGCCCAACCTTCTCATTACGTGCCGCACCTCGTTCGCTGAGATACAGCACTTCAGATTCGAATCCGTGGCGAATCCCGCCCTCGGCAATCTGAAAAATGACTTGTTCAATACCACCCATGGTCTCCGGGTAGTACGTCTTGAAGAAGTGCAGAACCTTGATCATTATCCCCTGACCACCTTCTGGTAAACCTCAAGAGTTTCCATTGCACAACGTTCCCACGAAAACCTGGCTGCATGCAGCAAGCCTTGCTCGATGGCACTGGCACGCCACAAATCATCTTCCAGGCCTCGCTGAATAAGCGAGGTCAGCGCTTCCGTATCCTTGGCATCACACATCAAGGCGGCTTCTCCGGCGACCTCCGGTAACGAAGAACTGTTTGAGCAGACCACCGGTACACCAGAGCTCATCGCTTCAAGTACCGGCAATCCAAACCCTTCATAAAGCGACGGAAAGGTAAAAAGGCGGGCACCCGCAAACAACAACGGAAGATCTTCACTGGGTACAAAACCCAGGTAATAAGCCCAGCCTTCACGTTTAGCACTTTCCAGACGCTGATGAATGGTCTCGTTTCGCCATCCATGATAACCGGTCAACACCAACGGCCAGCGCTTGCGAACTTCGAGCGGAAGCCGGGAGTAGGCATCAAGCAACGTCTCGATGTTCTTGCGAGGCTCTATTGTCCCTACAAACAGACTGTAACCACCCACTTCCAGTCCGTGGCGCAAAAGAGTTCTTTTGAGCTCTTCTACCCTCCGAGGATAAAACTCGGCGGAACTGGCGAGCGGCACCGTATGGATACGCTCGATAGGCCAGGAAAAGTAATCAGCTAATTCTTTACGCGTGTATTCAGAATCAGTGATCAGCGCATCCGCTCTTACCAGAGTGGTTTTAAGCTCTTTCTGCAAATAACGCACAAGCTGCGGCGCATGGCAGTGAGACCAGGTAAAGGGCGACAAATCGTGGAACGTGGCAACGCTGCGGCCGGCAAAAGGCGGCAGATAGTAATTAGGGCTGTGGTAAAGAAAATCACCATGTCCCTTTAAAGCATGCTTCCTTAGCAATGGCATAAGAAGCCGATAGGCCTCGACAGCCAGGAAGTTTTTTTGCACCGCTCGTTTCAGGCCGTAACCGCTACCCGACGCTTCGGCAGCCGTCGGCAACGCAGGTAAAAATCGTCGACCAGCAAAAAACAGCAGGTCGGCGATTTCCGGACTCTGCTGCAGTCGCAGCGCCAATTCATAGGTGTAGCGACCAATACCGGTTAGCGGGAAGCGAACCGGCTCAACAGAGAGAATTAACTTCATTTAATCGGCCGTCAGCATCCAGCTCAGGGTTTCACCCAAGGATGGAGTTGCCCAACCAGGTACCAGCGCCCGCAATTTGCTGTTGTCTCCGCAAAGGGTTTTCACCTCATTGGCCCGTACAAAGGCAGGGTTCACCTCAACCTCGATATCGTGCCCGGTAGATCCTTTGCACATTTCGATCACTTCACGCAGCGAATGGGTTTGCCCCGAACTGACATTGATCGTCTGACCTAGCGGCTTCGCCTCGATCAATCCTCGATAGGCAGCAACCAACGCACGAACATCACTGAAGTCGCGCCAGACATCAAGGTTGCCCAGCTCGATTTTCTGCGCCTTGCGACGGAAATGTGAAACAATTTTTGGTAGCAGGAAGTTCTCAGCCTGGCCAACACCTGTGTAGTTGAAAGGACGAGTGATGACAATGGGTAAACGGTCATGCCAAAGGTTGGCCATGTACTCCATGGCCAACTTACTGACCGCATAATCGTTGGCTGGTGATGGTGAAGTAGTCTCCGCCAGCAGCCCACCTGAAGCATTGCCATAGACATTGGCACTGCTGGCGATCAATACGCAATCCAGCGATTTGCCACTAGCTGCGACGGCTTCCAGCAAATTGCGCGTGCCAATCAGGTTGACCTGATAGAACGCATCCGCGGCACCATGGCCGACAAACGCCAATGCGGCGAGATGCACCACAACGTCGGGCTGAATCTTTGCCAGCAACGCGCGTAAGCCCGGGCCATCAGCCAAGTCGACCTGATGATAATTAGGCTCATCGGAAGGCTGACTGCCCAACCCGACAACCTCGTAGCCCTGTGCCCGAAGTTCATCAGCCATGTAACGACCGGTGAAGCCTTGAATACCCGTAATCAGCGCGCGTTTGCCAGCAATGGTCATCAGAACGAGAATCCTTGTTCATTACGACGCAGGTCAGCTTCGACCATCATGCGGCACAGCTCTTCCAGGGAAGTTTTTGGCTCCCAACCAAGAACTTCCTTGGCCTTGGCAGGGTTACCGATCAGCAACTCAACCTCCGTTGGGCGGTAGAATTTCGGGTTGATCGTGACCAGCACCTTACCGGTTGCTGCATCAGTGCCCTGCTCGTCTTCTGCCGTGCCCGCCCAGGAAATGGTGATCCCCACTGCCTTAAACGCCATGGAAACGAAATCGCGAACAGTTTCGGTACGATTGGTCGCCAAAACGAAAGTATCCGGCTCATCGGCCTGCAGCATGCGCCACATGCCTTCAACGTATTCCTTGGCAAAACCCCAATCGCGCTTGGCGTCGAGGTTGCCCAGTTCCATCTTGTCCAACAAACCCAGCTTGATCTTGGCGACGGAGTCGGTGATTTTGCGGGTCACAAACTCACGGCCACGCAGCGGAGACTCGTGGTTGAACAAGATGCCGCTGGTAGCGAAAATCCCGTACGACTCACGATAGTTGATGGTCATCCAGTGAGCGTAGAGCTTGGCCACGCCATAAGGGCTGCGCGGATAGAAAGGCGTACTTTCGATCTGCGGAATCGCTTGAACCTTGCCGAACATCTCGGAGGTAGAGGCTTGGTAGAAACGAACCTTCGGGTTAACGATTCGAATCGCTTCAAGCAGGTTTACCGCGCCGAGACCGGTGATTTCCGCGGTGGTCAGCGGCTGTTCAAACGAAACACCCACGAAACTCTGCGCAGCAAGGTTGTAGACCTCGGCGGCTTCGGTGGTTTGCAGCAGACGGATGCTGGCCGACAGGTCGGTCAGATCGTATTCGACCAAATGCAGGTTAGGGTTGGACTGAATGCCCAACTCCTCGATACGCCAGAAATTGACAGAACTGGTACGACGGTAGGTACCGTAAACGGTGTACCCCTTCTCCAGCAGCAGTTCCGCCAGGTAGGCGCCGTCTTGACCAGTGATGCCAGTAACGATTGCTTTCATGCGAATCCTCTAAACTCCATTTGAAGGCCCAAGCGGGCACACCTTTTACCGATCAAACTGAGTTTGGCTTATCAAGCTGCGAAGCCCCTCAGTGGCCGCCCCATCATACATCCTCGCCTGTCAGAGCACACTACCAGCATTTCGATAAATCGGGTTGCTCACCGAGCCCGACCAATGGGACTTGTTAAAGCTCGTATTTCATCAAGCAATCACGCTAACAGAGAAACTTGAAAAAGAAGCCATCACAAGGAAAGCAATTACCACGAAACTTTAGCCCCAAAAAACAAAATAAGAAACATGCATTAACCCCAATCTAATATCAGTAATATCATGCCAACACCCATAAATTAAGAAACTAATAATTTTTTATAACACTCAAAGCACACACCTAATTGACCAAGCTCAAACAAACTAGCGATAGAACTTTATAGCGGACTGCAAATCGCCACCACTTCGCAACCCCCTCCCCCCCCCCCTCAAAAAAACAAAAAAGGTAGTCACGAAAGCCACCTCCTTTCCAAGAACCGCTCAGCTCGCCACACAACAAAAATCATGCACCGCGTCGCACCGCCACCCCAACGAGCCGTTACTAAAAAATCGCGCCCAGCGGGGACGAGCCCACTCAAGGAGACCCCGCGCTTTCGGACATTAGGAGCGAGCACGAATAGGGTGACATCACCACCCCCATCAAGGTTACAATCAGCAGCTGATTTTACAACCCGGTGTTTCGAATGCTCTACAGCACAATAAACGTTGCCCTGATGGACGTAGCCGCAGCAGTAAAGCGCTACTCCCTTGTGGGAATGCTCGGATGGCAGGATGTCCGTCAGCGCTACCGACGATCCGCAATCGGGCCATTCTGGCTCACCATCAGTATGGGTGTGATGATCGGGACGATTGGTATAGTATTCGGGCAAATATTTAACGCCCCCATCAAAGAGTTCCTCCCTTTCCTCGCTGCCGGGATGATTCTGTGGGGTTTTATCGCAACTAGTATTACCGAGGCCTGTGCCAGCCTTATTGCTGCGGAAGGCATTATCAAACAACTTCCGATCCCTTTATTCGTTCACATACTACGAACACTCTGGCGAAATATAATAATACTTGGCCACAATATTATAATTTTTCCGCTGGTGCTTTTAGCTGTTCAACAGCCGCTAGGGTTTTACTCTCTACTTAGCATTTTTGGCTTTGCCCTTCTAATTTTTAATTTAGCTTGGATTAGCCTGATATTAGCTATTCTCTGCGCGCGCTATCGCGACCTTGCACAAATTGTGAGCAGCCTTCTTCAAATTGCTTTTTATCTTACCCCTATTATGTGGCTACCAAGCCTTTTACCTCAAAAATCAACCACTTACCTTCTTGATTTTAATCCAATTTACCACCTGATACAGGTTGTCAGAGCGCCATTGCTAGGCCAAGAGGTAAGCACCCTTAGCTGGGGCATATCCGGAGTGATGGCATTACTAGGGTGGAGCGCAGCAATAATTTTTTACGGGCGTTATAAGCGCCGCATTGCTTATTGGCTTTGAAGAAGAATATATACAATGGCTTCTATTGAATTTCACAACGCGTGCGTTGACTTTCCGATTTACAACGCTAGTGGACGCTCGCTAAAAAAGCGCCTGGTCCAAGTAGCGACAGGCGGGCAACTCGGAGCGAATGACCAGGGTCGCGTCATCGTTCGAGCTTTGGAAAACTTAACATTTACAATGACGGACGGCGACCGAGTCGGTTTGCTAGGCCATAATGGTGCTGGCAAAAGTAGCCTATTAAGGTTACTGAGCGGCGTTTACGCCCCTTCATCTGGCACCACCAAAATCTGCGGCGAGATTGGCTCACTCATCGATATTTCTCTGGGAATTGACCCTGAAGCAACAGGCAAGGAAAATATCTTTATTCGCGGCGCACTCCTGGGAATGAGCAAAGGTGAAATATCGGAAAAACTCGATGAAATCATTGAGTTTTCTGAGCTCGGTGAGTTCGTTGAAATGCCGGTCAGAACCTACTCTACAGGCATGCATCTTCGCTTGGCCTTTGCCGTTTCCACCACTGTCAGACCAGAAATCCTCATTATGGATGAATGGCTCTCCGTGGGCGATGAAGGCTTTAAACACAAAGCGGAGGCTAGAATGGCAGAGCTAGTCAAAGCTACCAATATTCTGGTCATCGCTAGCCATTCGCGCGAACTGGTAATGCATACATGCAATCGTGTGATTTGGCTCGAACACGGAAAAATACGGATGGATTCTGATCCCGAAACGGTCACACGAGCCTATTTCGGTAACTAAAATGCTTGTCTGCCCCCCTGCTATCTAAGTTAAGCTGATGATCCGACTGGGTTCGTGAAGAACCCACTTTCATTTAGACCGACCTAGAAGACAGACTTCGAAAATGCTAAACATCATCATTCCGATGGCAGGACGCGGTAGCCGCTTCGCAAACGCTGGTTTTATCGATCCTAAGCCACTGATTCCTATTCATGGAATCCCAATGATCCGATTGGTCATCGAAAACCTTAGCCCTAAGGTAGAGCACCGTTTTATTTTTGTTTGCCAACGCGAGCACTTTTCCGAATACGGTTTAGACGTCTTGCTTCCACAGTGGACAAAAAATTTCGAAGTCGTCTTACTTGACGGTATCACCCAAGGCGCAGCTTGCACTGTCTTGGCCGCCAAGCACCTCATCAACAGCAGTGACCCGCTGATGATTGCGAATAGCGATCAATACGTCGATACCTCAATCGATGCTTATTTGAGAGAAATGGAGCAACGATCCTTAGACGGTTTGATCATGACTATGACCGCTACCGACCCTAAATGGTCTTTTGCTGCCACTGATGCCGAAGGGCACGTAACCCTGGTTGCAGAAAAAAATCCTATATCCGAAGACGCAACTGTTGGCATATACAACTTCTTCAAGGGATCGGATTTTGTAAGCGCCGCGGAAGCCATGATTGAAGCCAACGAGCGCGTCAATAACGAATTTTATGTAGCCCCCGTATATAATCGAATGATCTCAAACGGCAGTAAAATAGGTGTTTACGGTATCGGTACAGATGGTGAGGGAATGTATGGTCTTGGTACACCTCAGGACTTGGCAGCCTTTCTTAAACAACCCTTATCCCTAGAGCGTGTGGAGCAGATCAAGTGGAAATAATCAGCCATCGGGGATATTGGTTAAAGGCGAGTGAAAAAAACACCGTTGAGGCCTTCAAGCGATCATTCTCTCTCGGGTTCGGTACGGAAACCGACGTTCGGGACTTGGCTGGCACCCTGGTTATCTCACACGATCCGCCTAAAGGCGAAGAGCTTACCTTGGACGAACTCCTGATGTTGGCAGGATCTGCACAACCAACACTTGCCATCAATATTAAATCCGATGGTTTGGCTGATACCCTAAAAGAGACTATGAGACGCCACGACTATAAAAATTGGTTCGTGTTCGATATGTCAGTACCCGATACTCGCGGACAACTCGCTGCCGGTAATCCGACCTATCTCAGAATTAGCGAATTTGAAACAGAGTCACCAATGCAACCGCACGCAGCGGGTGTCTGGCTTGACGCATTCAAGTCCGATGAATGGCGAATCGAAGAGCTTCGGCGATTAATTACTGCAAACATCAAAGTTTGCATTGTATCTCCAGAACTACATAAACGTGATCACGGTGATTTTTGGCTGCTGCTTAAAAATAGCGGCTTACATAACAGCGATCTTGTCGTGCTCTGCACAGACATTCCCGAACAAGCGGTTGATTTTTTTAAGGTGAAAGCATGATTCAGGCGATTATATTTGATATGGATGGAGTCCTGATTGATGCTAAAGAATGGCATTACGAAGCTCTGAATAAAGCGTTGGCGTTGTTCGGGTTTGAAATATCCCGATATGATCATCTGACAACCTTCGATGGTCTACCAACCAGCAAAAAACTAAACATGTTAAGCAAGACGAGTAATCTACCTCACGAGCTACATGGCTTTATCAACACATTAAAACAAAACTACACCATGGATATGGTATTTGAAAAATGCCGGCCAACTTTTATCCACGAGTATGCACTTTCCACCTTAAAGGCTCAGGGCTATAAGTTGGGCGTGGCCTCGAATTCGATTAGAGCCACTGTTCAAACGATGATGCAAAAGGCAGATCTCGAGCGTTATTTGGATACTATGCTGTCGAACGAAGACGTGAAAGAACCGAAACCGTCTCCTGATATTTATATCAAAGCCATGCAACAACTTCAGCTTGAACCATCGCAATGCTTGATCGTGGAAGACAATGAACATGGCATTCAGGCTGCACGAGCCTCGGGCGCGCACGTGCTTGTTGTAAGTGATGTAAGCGACGTTAACTACAACAACATTATGAACGCCATTAAACGTGCTGAAGGTAAATCAAATGACTAATGTACTTATTCTAGCTGCTAATGAACCGCATGATGATCGTGACAGCGGCTACCCGCTTTGTTTGACTGAGGTCGATGGAAAACCACTTATTCAACATCTCAGCGAAAAATGCAATGCCATTCCCAACGTAAAATTGACACTTGCCGTACGAGACCTGGATTGCAAGCGCTGGCATCTAGATAACGTGCTGCGATTGTTATCACCAGATGCAAAAGTTCTAAATGTCCGCCGTAAAACTGGTGGAGCGGCTTGCACGGCACTATTGGCTATAGCGACTATAAACAGTGAAGAACCACTGTTGATTATCAATGGCAATGAGCTTATTGATATCGATTTCTCGACAGTAATTTCTGGCTTTGTAAACTCAAATTTTGATGCTGGTGTCATCATTTTCCCTTCCGTCCACCCTCGCTATTCATACGTACGATTGAGCGAAGAAGATCTAGTTGTTGAGTGCGCTGAAAAGAACCCTATAAGCAACAACGCCACCGTCGGTTTTTACTGGTTTAAACACGGCAGTGACTTTGTCAAAGCGGCTCAACAAGCAATAATTAAGAGCGCACACGTTGATGGTCAGTATTACATCTGCCCAACGATGAATGAATTAATTTTACGTCAATTGAAGTTAGGCGTATACCGCATAGACACTCAGAAATTTCATCCATTGAAATCCGAAAGACAGATTGAGCGTCTTGAGACACTAATTGACTCTGGAAAACACTGAAAAATGAAACACGATAAACTAGAAAACATGGTGAAAGGGTGGTTCATAGGCGGCTTTAGCCCAACCGCTTTCGACACTCAAGCTTGTGAAGTCGCAATTAAGCGCTATTCAAAAGGCGAGGCAGAAAGTAGTCACTATCACAAAGTTGCTACTGAGATAACGGTAATAGTAGAAGGTTCTGTCAGAATGTGTGGTAAGGAGTGGACCTCAGGTGACATTATAACTATTAACCCCGGAGAGAAAACTGACTTCCTGGCACTTACAGATACCCTTACAGTTGTGGTTAAGCACCCTGGGGCATTGAACGACAAATACCTAGCAGATTAACTGAGCGCACAAATGACTAAAACCTGCATAATCGACGTAGGGGCAAATGGAGGAGATTTTCTTTTTCAGGTGGCGGCCCGTTCCCCCTCTATGGCAGTTATAGGCATAGAACCTATCCCTGAGCTGTATGACCAGCTCAAAGTAAAAAAAGAGTCGCTAAACCTGTTCAACGTCGAGCTTCTAAAAAAAGCGATCAATACAAATGAAGGTTTCGAAAACTTTCACGTAGCTCGTCATGCTGACTGGGGGGTTTCCAGTCTGTTAAATTTCGACAGTGAAAACTTAACAAAAAATGAGTACTGGTCACAACGATCTGATCTTTACTTTGAGGACGAAATAGAAGTTGAAGTCACGCGCTTAGACGCATATTTAAAAGAAGCTGGCTACAGCCATATTGACTTTATAAAAATAGATGCGCAAGGCGTTGACATCAAGGTACTCGAGTCACTAGGAGACCTACTAAAAAATGTTGACGCTGGAATGTTAGAGGCACCGACAACTCCCAATTCAGCACTTTACTGCAACGAACCAACACTTAAAGACGTTTTAATTTTTCTAGAAAGAAACAACTTTGAGCCTTATGCAATAAAACCAAATGACCCTGCATGTGCCGAGGTTAATATTTTTTTCAACCGTGTCGGCTTAGATTGGCAAGAGATAGAAAGTCGTCTTAACTTACGGGGAATACCTATTTACGACGGAAAGCATTATTGGCACACACCGTCTTCATCTCCGACAGATCCTGCTGGCGACTCAGCTACGATGTCTGTCATATCTACTCTATCTGCCGAAAACTCTGCTGCTTGGACTAGGGTCGCTCACTGGCAGGCTGAAGCTAATTTCTTCAAGGAAAAAGCACAAGCTCTCTCCCTAGAAGCTAAAGGAACCTCCTTAGGCTTAAACAACCTACACCAATCGCCAAGCAGCCAACTCCAAGTGAACACAAGTGAATACAATAATTTACTAAGCGAAAATAATAGCCTCAAATCACAAATTGAAGCCATTCACAGATCCACGAGCTGGCGACTCACAGCCTTTCTTCGAACACTAAGAAAACTTTTTTGATACAGAGGCGCAATAAACAAAATGTTTGACTCAAAATTACTGAGCGAAATATGCGACTCCAAACTAGTATTCTGGGCAGGACTATTCCCCCCTACGAGCGCCTTTAAATCCTCGACTCGAATTCTTGATGAGAGGTATGACTTTCGGCAATTACCAAACGATCACGGAAAATATAGCGCTGTTTATTTAACTGAAATTGATCTCGGCCAAATAAAGCAGTGGCCGTTAATTATGGATGAAGCGTTAAGACTATTGGCACATGGTGGAAAAACGTTACTATTCATTAGATTTACCCAAAATGATCTTTTAAGCATATTTGCTTTAACTGCATTTCTCAGAAAAAAGAGCGACTTTAAGATCCTGCTCAACTATCAAGAGCAGGACCCAAATGGCACATACATCTATAGTCTAGAATGCCATCGATCTTCCCCTCCTCCATCTCTGTCTACGTTTGAATTTGCTCTCATTACAAATGGACAGCGACCCACCCATGTCAAACGCTTCATTGAAAGCGTTGCTAACATCAGAGGCATTGACAATATAGATTGGACCATCGCTATATGTGGCCCCATAGGCACCCGCCAACAGACGGAAGCACTTTCAAATCGAGTTCGTTATATCGATGCACCTTTGTCTCACGCTGAAAAGGGATGGATAACGCGCAAAAAAAATTTAATAGTTGAAACTTCAAGATCAGAAAACCTAATCATTGCACATGATCGGTATGAAATTCCGCCAGACTTTCTCGACGCCATGTTCGAATACGGACCAGATTTTTCTGTATTAGTGCCTGCCCAAATTGACCAAAAAGGAAATCGTTTCCCAGACTGGGTTTCCTTTGGTAGTCAATGGTCTTGGGCTCCATGCGGGATGTTGAGCTATGATGACTATAACCCCAATATTTACATAAATGGTGGAGTAATTATCAGTAAACGATCAGTGCTAATCGAGACACCCTGGAATGATCTTTTGTTTTGGAACCAAGGTGAAGACATTGAACTATCGAGATGCTTAATCGAAAATGGAATTACACCTCGGCTATCGAGGGTAGTCACACTCAGAGCAACTGACGCGCGACCAGGCTATACATACGATTTTGCAAACTTGGCATCTATTGACAATGCCTACACCTCCCCTAATGGGAGCCCTAAATCAACTCAATTTACTATGGGGGCATTCTCTACGGGCATCAGCTTAGAACTCAAACATTTAACCATCGCCCAACTAGCTATGCATGGGATTAATCCCAGTAAGGATTGTTTTTTTTATACTCCTGACGGTCTTATCCCAAAAAAGGATAGTGTTGATCTTGCGTTTGGAATTGAACCTTTACAAAATGAAAAATTTACTCTATCGCTAATTCTATTGGGAGAGTTAAAAAAAGCCGACTTAGCCTTATCTTTGAATGGAAAATCAATAGCTTTTGAACTATACAAAGTTGACTCCCACTCTGTAGGCATTTCCCTATCGGAGGCAATAGAGAACAGCAACACATGCAGAAACACAAATCTAACAATTAACACTAGCAAAAATTATATCCTGCAAAAAATACTATCTTCTAATGAAAAACCAACTTCGACTTCCTCCACTTATCCTACCCACATTGACTACCCTATATCTTTTTCCAGTAAAAGAGAGCTACCTCATTCCATATTTGGAACTGGGTGGTGTGTGCGAGAAACATGGGGAGGTTGGTCCGACGGAAAAGAGTCCGAGCTGTATCTCCCAATACCAGAATCAGGACGCAATACTGATATAGAGTTTACACTCAACGCTATAGCATACGCACCGAAAAGCATTGAAACACAATTAGTTGGAGTTGAGTGCAACGGCTTGCCTATTACTCTAATAAAATTAAAAAAAAGCAAACGCTCAAAGAAGATGAAGTTTCGAATTCCGAGGACATTGATTAATGAGCGAGGCTTTGTTCATATTAAGCTTAAGATACAGCACCCATCTTCACCAGCAGAGCAAAATGCATCCAAAGACAATCGTCTACTCGGCATAGGAATAATAAGTATAGATGCCAAAAGGCTAAGAACCATTTAACAAACACCTACTAGCCCAACTACATCTCATTGCGAAACTAACGTATGAACAGCAAATCAGCTTTATTGATCGTCGAGAGAAATTTCTTTCAAACTCATGTTGGTGTTAAAAGGGTCATACACCATTACTGGCACCTTCTGTTGCAGGAAGGTTACAGCGTAACTCTCGCCTCACCCATTAATGGGAAGCTGTCGTCTTGCTGTCAAACCGTTGCTTATGATTTGATGAAAAAAGAATCCATCAGTAGCATCAATCTAAAGCCGACATGGAGGTCCACATACCCAACATCTGAAATCGTAATAACAGAAACAGATCCACCCCTCTTAAAATACTCAGATGACATTTGGAACTCTTCTGACAACATATCACCAGAGGAATACACCATATCAATTATTACTACACCATGGATGTGTACAGGGATTGATAACTTGCCAGAAGCGAAATACTCAATCGGTATAGTATATGATATGGTGCCAAACCTATTAGCTATAGGGGCGCTCAGAATGCCTCGCTTCGTGAATGCCTACGAGTTTGCCTATAGACATAGCTTGGGATATGATTTCTATTTGAAACATGTAGAAAAAATAGTATGCATTAGCGAAAGCACAAAAAACGACTTCATAAGCTTCTATCAGGACCGGATAGCCAGCCCGCTAACTGTGTCTATCCCTTTCGAAGACTTTGGCAATGGCATTGTTAGTAATACTCCATCTAATACGGTACTACTTATTAACGTACTGGACCACCGAAAGAACTTTACAGCCGTGGCAAGTGCAATCAAATCCGCGAGCAGCAAAATACCACTCAAACTGATTATAGTTGGCAAAGAGAGAATGTCTCTTAAGGATGTAACAGACTTCTTTGATGAAATATCTTCAACTTGCGAGACTGTTGAATGGTTTAGATCTCCAAACGACATACAACTAGAGCAATTGATGTCAAAATCAAATATACTTTTTTTCCCCTCTTTCTACGAGGGCCTGGGGCTTCCTATTCTAGAAGCACAAGCAAAAGGATTGCCTGTAATATCCTCAAACAACTCATCTTGCAAAGAAATAAATTTAAACCCAGAGCTAACTGCTGAACCATCTGATCATTCTAAATTTGCAGTTCTATTGAAGGAGGTCCTGACAGGATCTCGAACTGTACTTAAAGGTGAGGAGTTACGCTCTGCGCAAATCACATTTTTAAACACCGTCAACAGCCTTAACGTATTTTAAGTAGAATAAATTTCAATCAAAAACACATCCAACCACAGTAGAAAATATACACATCCAGAAAACGTAAATACCGATACTCAATGCTGTGCTCCCGACACCTTTATGGAGCCCGCACCTGATGACGAACTGGACGTCAAAGTCGCGGAGTTTGATCCAGTGCATGTTGAGTTCTTCAAAGTATGCGATCCATGAACCCCACATTTTAAAGGTGGGGTGTATAGCTATCTTGGTATTTGCGGTGTGCAGTTCCACGGCAGCAAGGCTTCGAAGTCTTCTACT
This sequence comes from Pseudomonas sp. Irchel s3b5, assembly GCF_900187435.1. Lineage (NCBI taxonomy): Bacteria > Pseudomonadati > Pseudomonadota > Gammaproteobacteria > Pseudomonadales > Pseudomonadaceae > Pseudomonas > Pseudomonas sp. Irchel s3b5. The sequence continues at coordinate 670 of NZ_FYDY01000040.1, read as the reverse complement.
GCGGCGGCTTGCGGTAACCGTTCAAGTGCGTGGCGCAGCCACGCATAGGGTTCTTGGCCGTTGGCTTTATCCAGCTCGACCAGCGCCGCCAAGCCGTCGATGGATTTTCGGAAGTCGACCGGCTTGGGGTACAGATACACTTTTTCGACTTTGGCATCGGGTCGCATCATGGCGAGCTGGCTCCTGAAGGAATCGGGAGCACAGCATCCGGGATCAGCTAAGCGCTTTGAATGTGGGGTTTATGGAGCGCTTACCGTTTTTTAGAATGACGGATAGAAAAGCAAATTAAAATTTTCTTGTTATTCTTTTCGACCAAGCTTGGATGGGCATCTCGATAAACAAATGAAGCGCATAAGCTACAGCCAACGAGATTACTAATGAGCGAAGCACTAAAGCACTAGGGGTTGCGGCGGGGCTTAAAAAAATCATCAACTCAACTACCGCAGTATGAATAGCATACAACGGGTATGATATTGCACCTAGCCACAGCAGCCAATTCTTACTTGCATATGAATTTATACGCGCTGAAAATACACATAAACCGTAAGCGCTCCATGAACCCCACCCATTCAAAATAGGCGCGCTTAGCGAGGCGATGTAAGTGAGCAGTTCCAAGGGATCAAGGCTTCGTAATCTTCAACTGAGATTACCTGTGGCAGCCATTCAAGTG
>NZ_FYDY01000036.1:0-49845 GCF_900187435.1 Pseudomonas sp. Irchel s3b5 | reverse complement strand
CGGTTGAAGACAGGGACTGTTTAAGCGTCGTATTCTTTTTCATGGACTCGCCCTCGCTGCCGTTGGCTTCTTAGACTGCCACCGTGGCGCATTGACGCCTCGGCGTGGGCGAGTCCATCCAATTACAATCGTTCTGCTGTGACTGAGCTTTCAGCGATACGCTGTGGAAATTCCTTGGCGTTCCTCAATGCATTCCGGTGCACCCATCTCGAATTCCCGGCAGATCAGCGGGCGTTTTTCGTAGATGGTGCACATCATCGTGTTGCGATCGAGCGCAGCGCACCAGCCGTCGTCCAGACGCAGCATGACTTCCCCGCCCCAGTCATCGGTATCGATGAACCGTTCAGGCACACCCGTGTCGGTGATCAACATGACTTCGAGCTGGCAGCAGCAGGCTGCGCAGGTCGAGCAGGTGACCGCGGGTTCCGCGATTTGCGTGTGGGGGATGGTTTTCATGGCGCGCAGTGTAAGCCAGTCCCCCTGAACTGTGTGAAAGCTCTGACGGACGCCGACTTCGCAAGTGATGACCCGGCCGCTAATCCTTGATCGGCGGGTTGCTGCGCACCATGCGCTTGCCGATGTCCAGTTTCACCGTGTCAGGCAATCTGGACAGTGGCCACAGAGTCGCCATGAATGCCGCGGGAAAAGTGATTTCCAGCGGGCGATCCTTGAGCTGTTCGAGAATGTGCCGCGCGGCTTTTTCCACGGGCCAACTGAGCGGCATGGAGAAGTCACTTTTACCCGTCTGCGATGGTTCGACGAATCCGGGGTTGATCACGGTGACTTCGATGCCTTCAGGGGCGAGATCAATGCGCCGGGACTCAAAAAGGTGACGTAAACCTGCCTTCGAGGCGCCATTTGCTTCGGCTCGGGGCAGTGGCAGGTACGTCACGGCACTGGCCATCGCCACCAGATGTGGGGCGGTGCCGGCGCGCAAGAGTGGCACGGCGGTTTCGATGCAATAGCTGCTGGCAAGCAGATTGGTCCGCACCACATGCTCGACGATTGTCGCGTCGAACTGCCGGGCGTCCACATACTCGCAGGTGCCGGCATTGAGGATGACTGTGTCCAGCGAGCCCCAGTCTTCGGCAATTTGCTCGCCGATCTCGCGCACGGTTTGACTGTCGGTCAGATCTGCGGCCAGCGCCAGCACTTGTCCGGGATATCGTTGCGACATGACTTTCAGCGATGTTGCAGAGCGTGAACTGAAGGCCAGATGCGCGCCGGTTTTCAAGATTTCCTCAGCCAGTGCGGCGCCAATTCCGTTGCTGGCGCCCGTCAGCCAATATCGCCGTGGAGGTGTACGACTCATCCCAATCTCCTGTTCAGCCAGGCATCGGCCCAGTCCAATTGTTTTTTGCTCATCTCTACGGATCGCCGCGGGGAATTACTCAAGCGCGCTCCCCAAACGGTTCAGTAACCGGTGTTCGTGCTGGCAGGTTCTTGAACGCGGTCAGTGCGCGGGTGCGGGAAGTGCCCAAATCGACGATGGGTGTCGGGTAGTCGACCGCACCGAACAAACCGCCAACATTGGCAGGGTTATGCACCTCTTTTTTATTCAGATCAGCCAACGCCGGCAGCCAGTGCTTGATGAACACGCCCTGCGGATCGAATTTTTCCGACTGGCTCAGCGGGTTGAAAATCCGGAAGTAAGGCGCTGAGTCCGTACCAGTGGACGAACTCCACTGCCAGCCGCCATTGTTCGCGGCCAGGTCGCCATCGATCAGGTGACGCATGAAAAAGCGCTCGCCTTCACGCCAGTCGATCAACAGGTTTTTGCTCAGAAACATTGCCACCACCATGCGCAGTCGGTTGTGCATCCAGCCGGTTTCCAGCAGTTGGCGCATGGCGGCGTCAATAATCGGCAGACCGGTACGTGCTTCTTGCCAGGCGGCGAGGTCATCGGGGGCGTCGCGCCACGCCAGGGCTTCGGTTTCGGGGCGAAACGCCCGGTGTCGGGAAACCCGTGGATAACCCACCAGAATGTGTTTATAGAACTCGCGCCACAGCAGTTCGTTGATCCAGGTCACTGCACCGGCACTTCCGCTCTCAAACTCACCCCGATTGCTTTGCAGTGCTGCGTGCAGGCATTGGCGGGGAGAAATCACTCCGGCGGCGAGGTAGGGCGAGAGTTGGCTGGTGCCGGGTTTCGCCGGGAAGTCCCGTTCGCTTTCGTAGTGATCGATCTGCGCATCGGTAAAGATGTCGAGGCGACGGCGGGCTTCGGTCTCACCGGCGGGCCACAGGTTGTGCAGGCTGGCGCTGGGTGTGGGGAATCCTGTGATGGTTGAGGGAACAGCGTCGCTGGTGATGTCCAGCGGCGTTTGTGCATTTGGCGCGTGCACGAGATGGGGCAGCGAATGATGCAGCCGTTCATAACAGACTTTGCGGAACTGGCTGAAGACCTGAAAGTAGCTGCCGGTTTTGGTCAGTACGCTGCCGGGCTGAAACAGCAGTTGATCGAGGTAGCGGTGTACTTCGATGCCTTCGGCTTTCAGGGCGCTGGCGACCGCGGCATCCCGCCTGGTTTCATGGACGCCGTATTCGTCGTTGAGGTGCAGTGCGTCGATCTGCAACTGACGGCACAAGTCGAGTAATACCGCTGGCGCCTCATCCCAGCGCGGGGCGGTGCGGATCAGCAGGGGAATATTCAGTTGACCCAGTGCATGGCTCAACTGCGCCAGATTGCGCAGCCAGAAATCCACTTTGCAGGGGGCGTCGTCATGCTCCAGCCATTGCTGGGGACTCAGCAGATACACCGCCACACTCGGTCCGCGAGCGGCGGCGGCCGAGAGGGCGGTGTTGTCATGGAGGCGCAAGTCGCTGCGCAGCCAGATCAATTGCATCGTCTTATTCACGCTGTTCATTTAAATCAACCCACGCTGAACCAGTACCTGATGTGCCGCCAAGGGATCTTCGGCCAGGTACAAATGAGCGATATCGGTAAGTCTTGCTGACAACTCGGCGTGGTGGATGCACACCGTTGGTCCGGCAATCATTTTTGGGCAACCGACACCTTTGAAAAGTTTCGGCAACTGCCCCAGGTTCATGGCCTTGCTGGAATACAGCAGGACGCCACGGGCTTGCAGATGGTCAACCGCCAGGGCGAGTTCACCGACCGGCAGCGGCCAGTCGAATACTTCCACCGGGCAATCGACGCTGCTGATCAACCAGGCCGTCAGCCACAGGTTCGGTTCCAGCGGCAGGTCAGACTGATTGATCAGCAGCAGCGGCGCGGTGCGCAACTGACGATTGTTATGGTAGATGCGTGCGCCGAATTTGCTGCGGAGCCAGGAACAAAAAAACGTGCGCTCCATCTGCTCACCGAACTGGCCTTGCCAGCGCTGCTCCAGAACGACCAGCAACGGCATCAGCAGTTGCTCACATAACGTGCGCGGCGGATACAGCGCCATTGCCTGATTGACAGTGTCATCAAGGGTGCGCTCGTTGAGCCGGGTGACCGCGTGCACCAGCGTCTGCAACAGCGCGTGCCAGTCGTTGTCCACGGCTTCGCTCAACGTCTGCGGCGTATCGAGCAATTGCTTGACCTGGCTGACGGCCACCCCACGGTTGAGCCAGGTAACAATGGCCTGGATACGCTGCACATGTTCGGCAGAGAACAGGCGGTGCCCCTTGGGTGTGCGTTGGGGCACGATGAGGCCGTAGCGCCGTTCCCAGGCTCGTAATGTCACGGCATTGACACCGGTCTGGCGCGACACTTCACGGATCGGCAGCCAGCCTTCATCCAGGGCTTTTTTAAAGTCGTCGCCGAGGTCTTCACGGGCGCTGGTGTCGAGCGGGGCTTTCATTAGAGGGCGTTTCGCAGGCTGAGGTTTTCGGGATGCGGTTGCAGGTAGACCTGCTGCGCGAGGTAGGGATCGGGGTGTTGGCGCAAGTGATGTTTAAGCAACGTCAGCGGCACCACCAAAGGCACGATGCCTCGGTGATACTGGCTGATCAGGTGTTGCATCTCTTGTTTGTCTTCGCCACTGATGGCCCGCTTCAGATAGCCGCTGAGGTGTTGCAACACGTTGGTGTGGGTGCGGCGTGTGGCACATTTTTTCAGGGCCGCCATCAGCTCGCTGAAATAGCGGGGGCCAAGTTCTTGCGGATCGGTATGGCCCATGGTGCCGAGCAGATTGCCCAGGGTTTTGTATTGCACCGGGTTGTGCGCCATCAGCAGGTATTTGTAGCGTGAGTGAAATTCCGTGAGCGCGCGCCGGGTCAGGCCTTCTTGCAACAACTGCTGCCAGGCGCTGTAAGCGAATACTCGAGTGAGAAAGTTTTCCCGCAGCACCGGGTCGTTGAGCCGCCCGTCCTCTTCCACGGGCAGGTCCGGGTGCTGCAAGCAAAACGCCTGGGCGTAAATTCCCCGGCCACCGCCATCCAGCGGCGCACCGTTGGCGTGATAGACCTTGACCCGTTCCAGACCACAGGACGGGGATTTCTGCATGAAGATGTAACCGCAGGCATCGCCCAGTTCCACCGCCATTTTCCGACCATAGTCGGCCAACGGCTGCGTGACATTGAAGGTGTGATCAAGTGTGCCGACGGCTTGGGGTTGCGTCGCATCGCCAACCAGTCGGATCGGTGGGCGTGGAATGCCCAGGCCAATGGCGACTTCCGGGCAAACCGGGACAAACTCGAAATACTCCGCGAGCGTGCGGGTGCACAGCCGCGATTCCTTATGCCCGCCGTTGTAGCGCACGTCGAAACCCATCAGGCAGGCGCTGATGGCGATTTTCGGTTTGGCGGGAGTGGGCAGCATCGGAGCACCTCGAATCTAAACCTGTACAAACGTTCTGGTCTGTACAACATACCTTCATCTTAGATTCGAAGCTGTACAAGTCAAACTTTGTGTACAAGTTTTTCGGTGTAATGCTCCCTACTGCAAATGTTCATGCAAACGGCGAGCGGCTTCCTGACCGCTGAGCCAGGCACCTTCGACGCGTCCGGACAGGCACCAGTCGCCACAGGCATACAGCCCCAGGTCGGCATCGGCCAGCGTGCCCCATTCGTGACTGCTGGCAGGGCGGGCGTAGAGCCAGCGGTGGGCGAGGCTGAAGCTCGGTGCGGGCATGGAGTCGTGCAGCAGTTCGGCGAATGCACCGTGCAACTGTTCGATCACTGCTTCCTTGGACAAGTCGATGTGCTGCCGGCTCCAGGCGCTGGTGGCGTGCAGGACCCACGTGTCGAGGGTGTTGTCGCGTCCGGGCTTGCTGCGGTTGCGGGCCAGCCAATCGAGTGGGCTGTCTTGTACGAAGCAGCCTTCCATCGGGGTTTCCAACGGTGTTTCAAAGGCCAGTGCGATGGCCCAGGTCGGGTCCATTTTCACCCCGGCGGCGGCACCGGCGAGTTTCGGTGCGGAGGCCAGCAGGGCGGTGGCCTGCGGCGCTGGCGTGGCAATGACGACGTGGCTGAACGGGCCGTGGGTGAAGCCTTCTGCATCTTGCAAATGCCAGTGTTCCTCGCCGCGATAAACCTCGGTGATCCGGCAGGCAAAATGCACTTCAAGGTCGCCGAGCAGGGCGCGGGTGATCGCGCTCATGCGTGGCGTGCCGACCCAGCGTGTCTGCTCGTCCGGTGACAGGTTGAGTTGACCGCCATGGTAGGTGTACAGCTGCGGCGTCCACTCGGCGACCCAGCCGTTGGCCTGCCAACGTTGCACTTCCGTGACAAAGCGGCGATCGCGGGCAGTGAAATATTGCGCGCCCATGTCCAGGGCACCCGCATCGCTGCGCTTGCTCGACATGCGTCCACCGCTGCCGCGGCTTTTATCGAACAGTTGAACCACGTACCCGAGGTCCGTCAGGGCCTGGGCAGCGGAGAGTCCGGCGATGCCGGTGCCGATGATTGCGATAGGTACAGTCATAGGGGCCTCGTTTACCTTTCTGTACAGACTACGCCGGGGTTTAAACCTGTACAATATTGTTTTTTGGTATAACTTTTAGCGTTCTCGTTCTGACAGCTTGGCCTATTGTTAAACATAGAGCCTGCTCGATACCAAAGATCCCTGCTTATAAAAATAGACTAATGGACAAGGTAAAACGCCACGCGAGGAAGAAGTCATGCACATATTGCTGACCGGCGGTACTGGTTTGATAGGACGTCAGCTTTGCCGGCACTGGTTGAGTCAGGGACATCGCCTGACCGTCTGGAGTCGCACGCCTGAAAAAGTCGCGACAATCTGTGGTCCTCAAGTGCGTGGAGTCGCCCGTCTGGAGGATATCGGGCAGGAGCCGGTCGATGCGATTATCAACCTTGCCGGGGCACCGATTGCCGACCGGCTCTGGACCCACAAACGCAAAACCCTGTTGTGGAGTAGCCGCATCACCCTGACCGAAAGCTTGCTGGCCTGGCTGGAAAGCCGCGCGCAGAAACCGCAGGTGCTGATCTCCGGTTCTGCAATCGGTTGGTATGGCGACGGCGGCGAGCGTGAGTTGACGGAAGAGTCGCCTCCGGTCATCGATGATTTCGCCAGTCAGTTATGCATCGCCTGGGAAGAAACCGCGCAGCGAGCCGAAGCGTTGGGCATTCGCGTCATCCTTATCCGGACCGGGCTGGTTCTATCGGCTGAGGGCGGCTTTTTGTCGCGGCTGATACTGCCTTTCAAATTAGGCCTGGGAGGGCCGATTGGCAATGGTCGGCAGTGGATGCCGTGGATTCACATCAACGATCAAATCGCCTTGATTGATTTTCTTCTGCATCGCAGTGACGCTAGCGGTCCTTATAATGCGTGCGCACCCGAACCCGTGCGCAATCGCGAGTTTGCCAAAACACTGGGCAGCGCGCTGCATCGCCCGGCGTTCATGCCGATGCCGACTCTGGCCTTGAAGGTCGGCCTGGGCGAGTTGTCTTCGTTGTTGCTGGGTGGCCAGCGGGCCACCCCGGTTCGCCTGTTGGAAGCGGGTTTCACTTTTCAGTTCACGGATTTGCGTGCGGCTTTGGACGAGTTGTCCAGTCGCCTTTGAAATAGGACGTTGCATGACCGATCACGCGTTGCTTCTGGTCAATCTGGGTTCACCTGCCTCCACCTCGGTGGCGGACGTGCGTAGCTACCTCAATCAGTTTCTGATGGATCCGTACGTGATCGACCTGCCATGGCCGGTTCGACGGTTGCTGGTGTCACTGATTCTGATCAAGCGTCCCGAACAGTCGGCCCATGCCTACGCATCGATCTGGTGGGACGAGGGCTCGCCGTTGGTCGTTCTCAGTCGCAGATTGCAGCAGGCGATGACCGCCAAGTGGCATCACGGCCCGGTCGAGTTGGCGATGCGCTACGGCGAACCGTCGATCGAGACGACGCTGGTGCGCATGGCGGCCGCCGGCCACAAGCGCATCACCCTGGCGCCGCTTTATCCACAGTTCGCCGACAGCACCACCACCACCGTGATTGAAGAAGCGAAGCGCGTTCTGCGGGAGCATAAGCTCGACTTGCAGTTGTCGGTGCTGCAACCGTTCTACGACCAGCCGGAATACATCGATGCGCTGGTGGCCTCGGCCAAACCTCATCTGGAACAGGATTTCGATCACTTGCTGCTGAGCTTTCACGGCTTGCCGGAGCGGCATCTGAAGAAGCTCAATCCGGGTCATTGCTTCGAGGGTGGCGGCGATTGTTGTGCGGGTGCGCCACCGGATGTGGTCGCCACCTGCTATCGCGGCCAGTGCTTGCGCACCGCAGCGGGGTTTGCCAAACGGATGGGCTTGCCGGACGGTAAGTGGTCGGTGTCGTTTCAGTCGCGACTGGGGCGGGCCAAATGGATCGAGCCCTACACCGAAGCGCGCCTTGATGAGTTGGCCAAGAGCGGCGTGAAAAAGATTCTGGTGATGTGCCCGGCGTTCGTCGCCGATTGCATCGAAACACTGGAAGAAATCGGTGATCGCGGCAAGGAACAGTTCCGCGAAGCGGGAGGCGAGGAGTTGGTGCTGGTACCGTGCCTCAATGATGACCCGCAGTGGGCGCAGGCGTTGAGCACGTTGTGCGAGCGAGCACCGTTGGTGCTTTAAAAACATCGCCAGCAAGCCGGCACCTACAGGGTCGCGTACAGACCTGTAGGAGCCGGCTTGCTGGCGATGGCGTCACGCAGATCGACTTTAGATCAGCGGCTCATCCGCCTTCTTGTGCTTCCAGCTGTCATTGCCCGGCAACAAAAGATTCAAACCAATCGCCACCACCGCACACAGCGCGATGCCTTTGAGGCCGAAGTCGTCAGGGCCGGTGCCGGTGCCGATCAGCACACCGCCGATCCCGAACACCAGGGTCACCGATACAATCACCAGATTGCGCGCCTCGCCCAGATCGATCTTGTGGCGAATCAGCGTGTTCATGCCCACCGCCGCAATCGAACCGAACAACAGGCACAGAATCCCGCCCATCACCGGCACCGGGATGCTCTGCAGCAGTGCGCCGAATTTGCCGACGAACGCCAGGCTGATGGCGAAGATCGCTGCCCAGGTCATGATTTTCGGGTTGTAGTTCTTGGTCAGCATCACCGCGCCGGTGACTTCGGCGTAGGTGGTGTTGGGTGGGCCGCCAAACAGGCCTGCCGCGGTGGTGGCAATGCCATCGCCGAGCAAGGTGCGGTGCAGGCCGGGCTTCTTCAGGTAATCGCGACCGGTCACGCTGCCCACGGCAATCACACCGCCGATGTGCTCGATGGCCGGCGCCAGGGCCACGGGCACGATGAACAGAATCGCCTGCCAGTTGAATTCCGGCGCAGTGAAATGCGGAATCGCGAACCACGGTGCCGCGGCAATCTTCGCCGTGTCGACCACACCGAAGTAGAACGCCATGCCAAAGCCGACCAGCACACCGGAGATGATCGGCACCAGGCGGAAAATGCCTTTACCGAACACGGCGACGATCAGGGTGGTCAGCAGCGCTGGCATCGAGATCATCATCGCCGTCTGGTAATAAATCAGCTCGCTACCGTCACCGGCCTTGCCCATCGCCATGTTGGCGGCAATCGGTGCCATGGCCAGGCCGATCGAAATGATCACCGGGCCAATCACCACGGGTGGCAGCAGGCGATCGATGAAACCGGTGCCTTTGATCTTCACGGCCAGGCCGAGGAAGGTGTAGACGAAACCTGCCGCCATCACACCGCCCATGGTCGCGGCCAGGCCGAACTGGCCCTTGGCGAGAATGATCGGGGTGATGAAGGCAAAGCTCGATGCCAGGAATACTGGCACCTGGCGTCCGGTAACGATCTGGAAGAGGATCGTCCCCAAACCGGCCGTGAACAGCGCCACGTTCGGGTCAAGGCCGGTAATCAGCGGCATCAACACCAAGGCGCCGAAGGCCACGAACAGCATCTGTGCACCCGACAGCACCGTGCGCCAGAGCGGATCGTTGAACTCTTGCTGCATGGTCACGCGTCCTTCTGCTTGGTGCCGAAGATCTTGTCGCCGGCATCGCCAAGTCCAGGGATGATGTAACCGTGTTCGTTGAGTTTCTGGTCGATGGACGCGGTGTAGATGATCACGTCAGGGTGAGCTTTCTCTACCGCCGCGATACCTTCTGGGGCCGCCACCAACACCATGGCGCGGATCTCGCGGCAGCCGGCTTTTTTCAGCAGATCGATGGTGGCAACCATGGAGCTGCCGGTCGCGAGCATCGGGTCGATGATCATCGCCAGGCGTTCGTCGATTTCCGGGACCAGTTTTTCCAGGTAGGTGTGGGCCTGCAGGGTCTCTTCGTTGCGGGCAACACCCACGGCGCTGACCTTGGCGCCCGGAATCAGGCTGAGCACGCCTTCAAGCATGCCGATGCCGGCACGCAAAATCGGGACTACAGTGATTTTCTTGCCGGCGATTTTCTCGACTGACACGGTGCCGCACCAGCCTTCGATATCGTAGGACTCAAGCGGCAGGTCTTTGGTGGCTTCATAGGTCAGCAGGGCGCCGACTTCCTGTGCGAGCTCACGGAAATTCTTGGTGCTGATGTCTGCGCGGCGCATCAGGCCAAGTTTATGACGGATCAGCGGGTGGCGGATCTCATGGATGGGCATGGGGAAAGGCTCCGGCGGCGGGCAAAAAAACCGGCGTAGATTAATCTATCCCGGGGTGTTGTCCTATAGACATAGAGTACGTTAGTCCACAAACGCTTGATCTGGCCTCGGTTGATGCGTACCTTTGCCCGCTTTTCCGAATCCGCCACCCCCTGGAGAGCGCCATGTCCGCTGATCTCGAGCATATCCGTCAAATCATGCGAGAGGCTGACTGCCTGTACACCGAAGCTGAAGTCGAGGCGGCCATTGCTCGCGTCGGTGCGCAAATCAACGAACAAATGGCCGACAGCAACCCGGTGGTGTTCTGTGTGATGAACGGCGGGCTGATTTTCTCCGGCAAGCTGCTGACCTATCTGAACTTCCCGCTGGAAGCGTCCTACCTGCACGCCACCCGTTATCGCAACGAAACCAGCGGCGGCGATCTGTTCTGGAAAGCCAAGCCGGAAGTCTCGTTCATCGACCGTGACGTGCTGATCATCGACGACATCCTCGACGAAGGTCACACCCTGGGCGCGATCATCGACTTCTGCAAACACGCCGGTGCCCGCAAAGTGCACACCGCCGTGCTGATCGACAAAGACCACGACCGCAAGGCCCGTCCGGACTTGAAGGCTGATTTCGTCGGTCTGCCGTGCATTGACCGTTATATCTTCGGCTATGGCATGGACTACAAAGGCTACTGGCGTAACGCCAACGGGATCTTCGCCGTTAAAGGCATGTAAGCATCCTGCACGGCTCCATGTAGGAGCGAGCTTGCTCGCGATGTTTTGTCAGGTACATTGGCGTCGTCTGACACACCATCGCGAGCAAGCTCGCTCCTACACCCGCCCTCCGGAGCCTGTCATGAGCCTTTTGATCCGCAGCTGCGCCGCCTTGTTGCTGACTCTCAGTTTGCCCTTGGCCGCCGCCCCGGCGCCCATGCATGCTCAGTTTCTTCCGCCTGATGACCTGAACTTGCGTGACAGCGAGCCAGAGCAGCAACAGTTGCTGCAAGTCACCGAATACTCGGTGGTGGTCGGCAGTCAGCGACAGTCCAATCAGCAACCGATTCCAGTGACTTCGCCAATCCTGATCCGCCTCAAGGGAAAATCCTTGAGCAAGGGCGCGACGATCAATCAGGTGCTGGTCAATTTCGATGGCGAAAGCAAAAGCCTGAAAAAACCGGTCTACGACGCCAAGAGCAAAACCCTGACGCTGTATTACCCGATGGCTCAGTACCGCGTGGTGATCGACTTGTTGCGTAACGATACGGTGTATTGCCAGTTCCTCAGCTATGCCAACGGCCATGTCTGGGCGGATCTGCATACCGGTAGCGTTCGTTCGCGTTGAGTGCCGGGCCCGCGCAGGGGTAAACTGCCCGCCCCGTGTAATGTCTGCGAGTTGGAGTCGGCAATGCGTAAAGATAAGAAACAAGTGATTGGTGATGAGATCGGCGATGATCAGATCAAGCTGTTCCTCGATTTCGAGCCGGTCGACGCCACGTCTCCATCGCTGCACAAACTGATCAAGGCCTACCGTGGCCTGCGCATCGACGACTTCGAGCGTTTCCTGACGTTCTTCGTCGAGGCCGGTTTTGATGTCAACGGCAAGGACGAGCACGGCAATGACTTCGTTGCCCTGATCAAGGATCAGCGCAACGCACCTGAATACATCGAACTGATCGAAAAGGCTCGCGGTTAAAGATCAAAAGATCGCAGCCTTCGGCAGCTCCTGCAAATGGGTCGCCTGGATCTGTAGGAGCTATCGAACGAAGCGAGGCTGCGATCTTTCAAAGGCATAAAAAACGCCCCGCTCTCAATGAGAACGGGGCGTTTTTCATGCGAGCGAATCAAGCGTAGCTTTCGGTCTCGCTGCTGGCTTCAACCAGTTCCAGGGCAACGTTGTTCTGCGTGTTGATCTTGTGATACAGCGCAGCGTCGGCTTCCAGAACCTTTTCCCGGGCCGGGAAGATTTCTGCCAGTTTGGTGGCCCATTCGCCTTTGGTTTGGCTCGGGAAGCATTTTTCGATCAGTTCCAGCATGATCGAAACGGTCACCGAGGCACCAGGCGAAGCACCGAGCAGGGCGGCAAGGGAGCCGTCCTTGGCCGCAACGAGTTCGGTGCCGAACTGCAGGATGCCGCCTTTTTTCGAGTCTTTCTTGATGATCTGCACCCGTTGGCCGGCCACTTCCAGGCGCCAGTCTTCGGCTTTCGCCTCAGGGTAGAAGCGACGCAGGGATTCCAGGCGCTGCTCCATCGACTGCATCACTTCGCTGACCAGGTACTTGGTCAGGTCCATGTTGTTTTTCGCCACGGACAGCATCGGGCCGATGTTGCCGGCACGAACCGACATCGGCAGGTCCATGAAGGAACCGTGCTTGAGGAACTTGGTGGTGAAACCGGCGTAAGGCCCGAACAGCAGGGACTTCTTGCCTTCGACCACACGGGTGTCCAGGTGCGGCACGGACATTGGCGGCGAACCCACGGCGGCCTGGCTATAGACCTTGGCCTGGTGGTGCTTGACCACTTCCGGATTATCGCAACGCAGCCATTGGCCGCTGATCGGGAAGCCACCGAAGCCTTTGCTCTCTTCGATGCCCGACGCTTGCAGCAATGGCAGAGCCGCGCCGCCAGCACCGAGGAAGACGAACTTGGCGTCGACTTCACGGGTGTTGCCGCTGTTGACGTCCTTGATGCTGACAGTCCAGCCGCCATTGTTGCGCTTGAGGCCGGTCACGCGCTTGCAGTACTTGACCTGGGCATCGGGTGCGCTGGTCAGGTGCTTGAGCAACTGGTTGGTCAGGGCGCCGAAGTTGACGTCGGTGCCATTGATCACGCGGGTGGCGGCCAGGGTTTCGCCAGGGTCGCGACCAGGCATCATCAATGGCATCCACTCTGCCATTGTTGCCTTGTCTTCGGTGTATTCCATGTCGGTGAAGGCGTGGTGCTTGCTCAGCACCTTGAAGCGTTCCTTGAGGAAGGAAACGCCGCTGTCGCCCTGCACGAAACTCAGGTGTGGCACCGGGCTGATAAACGATTTGCACGAGCCGAACGTGCCTTTCTTGGTCAGGTACGACCAAAACTGCTTCGACACCTCGAACTGGGTGTTGATGTGCACGGCTTTCTTGATGTCGACGGCGCCATCGGCGGCCTGCGGCGTGTAATTGAGCTCACACAGCCCGGCGTGACCGGTACCGGCGTTGTTCCACGGGTTCGAACTCTCCGCAGCACCGGAATCCATCAGCTCGACGACTTCCAGCTTGATCGCGGGGTCGAGTTCTTTGAGCAGTACTGCAAGGGTGGCACTCATGATGCCGGCCCCAACCAGTACTACGTCGACTGCTTCGTTATGCGCCATTTAACGCGTCTCCAAAATCTGCAGCACCAAATTGACGGCATGGCTGCCAGGAGTGACGGGGCGTGTCAGTGATGCCCCAGGTACCCATGGCAGGATCGCCATGTCCGAATCTTCGCAATTTTTTGCAACTTCGACGGACGCTACCTGCCGGGTCTAATAAGAGTCACATGAACTCATTTCAACGGGCGGCGGGCAATTCGACTTATGGTCGATACATCCGTTTGTGCAACCAAATCCGTAGCGGACAGGCTTCAGGCTCCGGTGTTCGCGCAATACTCGGTCCTGTATCGTTGGGCTGCTCTAGACGCTAATGGTGCATGTTCAGACGCAAAACTATTCATTTGCTCGCCACACTCTTGTGAAGTTGTGAAAACCCGTTTTTTTCACGCTCTTTTGAAGACGTGAACCTCAAAAAGGGCTGTCCCAGCCTGGCACCGTGCCCGGATGGATCGCCGCCATGGGATACAGGGCAGGCAAAACGGGCAAACAGCTCAGTGACCGAGCGTAATGACAGCTCTGCAGATTCGCGAAAAGTGGAGGTTTTGCTCAACAAAACAGCAAGCGCGCCAGCTTCACTCGATCTGTGTGGGCGGCTCTCTGTGGGCGGTGCGGGGTGTCAATACAAGCGCATTGACGATGCTGCGAGGCCCGATCAGGAGACGTCCTTATAATCGGGGGGAGATTGTATCTAAGAAACGCAGGGAAATGGTCGTGTTTAATGACTTTTATTAGGCGTTCGGTCAGGTGGTCAGCAGATGCTGCTCCCGTGACCGCGTTTGGTGCTGAACGACGCGGGCGCTGGCAGGCAAAGGCTGATGCAGCCAGTTAAGTCGGATTTCTTCGATTTCGACCCAGCCATTACCCATCGGTTGCAGGCTGCACTGCTTGAATGCCTGGCAGTGGCCGTTACGGTCGAGCAGGGCGAAACAGCGATGCAGCGGGCGTGGTGCGAACAACGAGATCAGATAGCGCATGGCGAAGTACCTTTTGGGTTTCTGAAAAAAATAATAAGCGCAAGCCGTTACGTGCAAGTTTAAGGGCGGTGACATCTGTGTGACAGGAACCGCGTTCCCAAGGTTTTGTCAGATATTTCCGCAATCACAGTGGGGCGCTGGTTCCCCGCAGTGGCGCACCGTTATACTGCCGGCCTGTTTGTGCCTGAATCTGGAGAGAAGCGCATGTTGCAACGCCTGTTGTTCGGTTTGATCACTGTGACCAGTTTGACGCTGGTCGGCTGCGCCCACAGCCCGCAACAACTGAACCCGGAGCCAAAACTGACCGCTCAATTGGCCCCTGTCGGCCATGGTCAGCCTGTCGTGGTGCGTGTGGTAGACGGTCGCCCGTCGCCGACATTGGGGACCCGCGGTGGCCTGTATCCGGAAACCAGCGCGATCACCGTGCAGGGCGCGCAGATTCTGCCGAAGTTGCAGGCTCAGGCTGAAGCGGCCGTGCGCCTGTTGGGCTTTACCCCGACGACCAATGCAGCGAATGCCCCGCAAATCACCGTGACCCTGGCTGAATTGAAGTATCAATCGCCCAAAGAAGGCATGTACGTGACCGAGGCGACCATTGGCGCGACGTTCCGCTCCGATGTACAGAACGCCAACCGCCGTTACAGCGGTCGTTATGGTGCGTCCCTGGACCAGCGTTTCGGTATGGCGCCGAACCAGGAAACCAACACCAAACTGGTCAGCGACGTGTTGAGCGATGCGTTGACTCGTCTGTTCAAGGACCCAACCGTGGGTCAGGTTCTCGGCGAGTAATGCGAGCCCCGTAGGAGCTGCCGCAGGCTGCGATCCTTTGATTTTGTTTTTAAAAAAAGATCAAAAGATCGCAGCCTTCGGCGCGCCTACGTTCAATTGCGATTGGACTGCCATTGGTCAATTGTTTCGTTATTTGTCGCAAAGTGGAGGGCAGGCGCGAGGGCTTTGGGTAGAATCCGCGCCGCAGTCGTCGGTCCGGCGCTTGCGCTAACGTTTTCGCTTGAGGTTTGTGATGTCGCTGCATTTGATGACGCTGTTTACCGCCCATCCCGCCAAACTGATCAATCTGCTGGCCTTGCTCTTCGCCTTCCCTGGCGGCTGGTTGCTGCACGCCACCCGTCGCCGCGAACAACGCGCGATGGCGAGCCTTCAGGCGCAACGCCAAAGCAGCCCCAACGCAGAGCCGGTTCTGGATTGGGCAACCCTGCGCAAGAACCGGTTTTTCTACATCTTCGGTTTTTCCTGCATGGCGCTGGCACTTTTGGTGTCGTGGATCAGCACGCAGGTTTAAATTTTTGAAGCAAAAGATCGCAGCCTGCGGCAGCTCCTACAGAAGCTTGCGCAGGCTGCGATTTTTTTTGCTTACAGCGGCAGTCCAGCCTTGACCCGATATTGATTGCGCACCGGCGTCGCATATTGCAGCACCAGGAACGGACGATGTTCCTCGGGGCAAGCGTCCAGGCGCTGCTGCCATTCTTCCTGAGCCTTGGCCAGCTCGTCGGCGGCAAATACCTCTGCGGCTTTTGGTACCGACAACTGCGGATCGGCGTCTTTCCACATGGCGTAAGCCAGGTAGTGCACCGGGAACAGGCGATACCCACCGAGGATCTGCTTGTCCATCTCGACCGCCAATTGCTTGGTGTCATCGAACAGTTCGGTAATCGGCGCGGCAAAGTTCACATGCACCCGGCCCTTGTAGCCGGTGATGCCTTTGGCAATGCTCACATCATCCTCGCCCGGCACCTTGGTGTAGCTGCCGGTGGTGGCGCGGATGTAGAGCTCGCGGGCCTTGGCCTGATCGCACGGGTCGTATTCGTAGCTGATCGACACCGGGGTGAGGTTCAGCGAACGGATGACCTCGCCGAACGGCTCGTCCTTGCGGCTCATGTGGAACATCTTGAGGATCGCCGACTCGGTACGGTCGTCGCCGTCCTTCGCACGACCTTCAGCCTGGGCGATCCAGATCGATGCGCAATCGTTGCGGATCGAGTGGTTGATGTACGCCGACAGCAACTGATACGCCGCCATTTTCTCGCGACGACCGGTGATCGAGCGGTGCACGATGAAACTCTTGTTCAAGCGCATCAAGTCGCTGACAAACGGCTTTTGCAGCAGGTTGTCGCCAATGGCGATGCGCGGCGTCGGCAGGCCGGCGTGGTACACGGCATAGTTGACGAAGGCCGGGTCCATCACGATGTCGCGGTGATTGGCGATAAACAGATAAGCGCTGCCGGACTTGAACTGCTCGACGCCGGTATACGTGACACCGTCCGTAGCGCGCTCGATGGTGTGGTCGACGTAAACCTCGACTTTGTCCTGCAGCGTGGCGACCGAATGGACGCCGGCGAACTCACGGCGCAAGCGATGAGCTATAAGAGGTTTGAGCGCCCAGCCCAAAGTGCCGGCAAAACGCGGGAAGCGAAAGTGGGTGAGGATATCTAGAAACGCCTTGTCGCCGAGCAGCCGGTCCAGCACCGCTGGGACTTCGCTGTCGTCGTAAGGTCGGATGGCATCGAATTCGCCCATCATGCTCTCTTGTTAGAAACGGCTAGGGTAAGTAAAGGTTCTGATCGAAAACCGGCGGGGTACGGTCTGAAAAGTTAGCCAGACAAAAATAGCCCTGCAAATAGACCGGCGATTATACGCACAAGTCACCTGGGAGACCGCGATGCTGGAAACTACGCAGTATGAATGTCCGTATTGTGGTGAAGAGGTCGAGACGACGTTGGACTTGTCCGGTGGCGATCAGACCTATATTGAAGACTGTCAGGTGTGTTGTCGGCCGATAACATTCGTGCTGCAGGTTTATGAAGAGGAATGGCATCTCGAAGTTTTCAGTGAAAACGAATGAGGGGCATGTATGCAGCGTATTTACGAACCGGAAAACCTGATGGAAGGCGAATTGCTGCAAGGCATGCTCGCCAGCGAGGGCGTCGAGGCGCATCTGGTGGGTCGCGATCTGGTGGGCGCCACGGGTGAACTGCCGATATTCGGCCTGTTGGGCCTCGCGGTGGATAACGATCAGGCCGAATACGCCCGGGAGCTGATCACCGCGTACAATGCCGCGCTGCCCCTGTCCGGCGATGAACCGGAGAGCTTCCCCGGCACGCTGGTCTGTTAGGCTGGCGTTCGTTTGATCAAGAGTTGTGCTGCCCCATGTGTGGACGTTATGCCCTGTTTCGCTGGAACCGCGACTTCGCGACCCTGCCAGGTTTTCCCGCCGATCAGCAGGCGCAGTGGAACATTTCCCCCAATGATTCGGTGTTGATGCTGCGCGCAGGTCTCGACGGCCAGCGTGAACTGGCCCGCGCCCGTTGGGGCCTGACACCGCCGTGGCTGACGGATCTGTCGCGCACCCCGGCTCATGCGCGTGCCGAAACCGTTGCCGAACAACCGATGTTTCGCCAGGCCTTGCGCGAGCGTCGCTGCCTGCTGCCGGCCAACGGTTTCTACGAGTGGCGCGGTACTACGCGCAAACGGCCATTCTGGTTGACGCCGGGGGAAGGTTCGTCGCTGTTTTTCGCCGCGATCTGGGAGGCGTATCCGGTGCAGGAACAAGTCTGGCTGAGCACGGCGGTGATTACGCAACCAGCGGCGAGTCAGCGCCGCCCGTTGATTCTCGACGAGGCCGGGCAGGCGGCGTGGCTTGATCCCGAGACGCCGCTGCACACATTGCAAGCCTTGTTGGCCAGCGAGCCGGCGGCGTTGCGCGAGCGGGTACTGGCCAATCTGGTGAACGATCCGAAGCTCAACGGACCGGAGTGTTTGACGCCGGGTTGAGGCGTTGCCCGCAATAAGGTCGTGACATCAGCCTGCGGCGCGCCGACCGACGGGGATTATTTTTTCTACCGCCATGAGAGATTTGCCTGAGTTACGCGTCTTACGTCCATAGTATCTGGCGTGGATACATTTCCACGCCTAGGATACGCGGCATGTTTTTCAGGGAGTTTTTCAATGAACAAAACGTTGGTTGTAAGTGCGCTGAGCGTAGCGCTGCTGCTCGTTGGCTGTCAGTCGGTCAATACCACCAGCGGCGGTGCGGTGGGCATTGAACGCAAGCAATACATGTTCAGCATGCTGTCCGCGCAAGAAGTCGACCAGATGTATGCACAGTCCTATCAGAAGACTGTGGGCGAAGCGTCGAACAAAGGTGTGCTGGACAAGACCAGCAATGAAGCCCAGCGCGTACAGCTGATTGCTGACCGACTGATTGCTCAGGCACCGACCTTCCGTCCAGATGCGGCCCAGTGGAAGTGGGAAGTCAATCTGATCAAGAGTGATGAACTCAACGCCAACTGTGGTCCTGGCGGCAAGATCATTGTTTACACCGGGTTGATCGACAAGCTGCAACTGACGGACGATGAAATCGCCGCCATCATCGGCCATGAAATCGCCCACGCCTTGCGTGAGCACGGTCGTGAAGCGATGTCCAAGGCCTATGGCATCGAAATGGCCAAGCAGGGCGCGGGCACTCTCCTGGGATTGGGACAGGACAGCCTGGCCCTGGCAGACGCCGTGGCCAACTACGGCATGACCTTGCCCAACAGTCGCGCCAATGAAAACGAAGCGGACCTGATTGGCCTCGAACTGGCAGCCCGCGCCGGTTACAACCCGAATGCCGCGATCACCCTGTGGAACAAAATGAGCAAAGTCTCGCAAGGTTCACCGCCGGAGTTCATGAGTACTCACCCGGCGTCGTCGAGTCGTATCGAGGCGTTGCAGGCGGCCATTCCGAAGGTTATGCCTTTTTATGAGCGGGCCAAAAAATTCTGACGATCAGGCGCTGAAAATGTGGTGAGGGGCAAGCCCCCTCGCCACAGATTGATTTCAGTCCCCGGGTCAAATCCACCCGCTGCTCTGCATCGCCTTGTACACCGCAACAATCGCCAGGATGAAGAACGCCGACGCCGCCAGTCGACGGATCAGCGTCAATGGCAGTTTGTCCGCGGCGAAGTTACCCGCCAGTACCACCGGCACGTTGGCGATCAGCATGCCGAGGGTGGTGCCGATGATCACCAGCCACAGTTCTGGATATTGCGCGGCCAGCATCACCGTCGCGATTTGGGTCTTGTCACCGATCTCCGCGAGGAAAAACGCGATCAGCGTGGTCAGGAATGGCCCGAACTTGCGCGCGGTGCTGGCTTCATCGTCATCCATCTTGTCCGGCACCAGGGTCCACAGCGCGGTGGCGGCGAAGCTCGCAGCGAGAATCCAGTGCAGCATCGCGTCCGAGAAGAAACTGCCAACCCAGGCGCCGACCGCACCGGCGGCCGCGTGGTTGGCCAGGGTCGCGGCGACGATGCCGGCGATGATCGGCCACGGTTTGCGGAAGCGGGCAGCGAGAATGAGCGCGAGCAGTTGCGTCTTGTCGCCGATTTCGGCCAAGGCAACGATTGCGGTGGGGACGAGTAATGAATCCAGCATCAGGGGTTTTCCTAAGGGGCGGGTCGACACGGCTATGACACGTACAGCCTTCCCGCCCCGGGTAAGGTGTGCGTGTCATAGGTCTTGTCAAACCCTGCGAACCGTCTGATGCGGTCGCTTGGGTCGCATACGCCATGGTCTGAGGACCAAGTATGTTGACGTATGCCGGACGAGCATGGCGCTCGTGGGAGACTACTCCCCTAGGACGGAGCGGATTCTGCCTACGCAAAATCCATTCGGCAAGAACAAATTTCTAGCCGCGCTTGGCTCGGTAGATTCGGAAACCCTGCCCTTCGGCCTTGATCGCACACACGCCAAGGTGCTCCTCGATCAACGGCTGGTATTTCAGGAAACTGTTCGCAACCAAGCGCAGTTCTCCACCGTTTTTCAGATGTTTGGCGGCTTTTCGCAGCAAGTTCTCGGTCGCGAAATAATCGGTGTGCACGCCGACATGGAACGGCGGGTTGCTCAGAATGGCGCTCAAACCCATGGGCGCCGCATCGATACCGTCGCCGGTAATCACGTCTGCTTCCAGACCGTTGGCAGCCAGTGTCAGGCGACTGCTGGCGGCGGCAAAGGCATCAACGTCCAGCAAAGTGACCTGATTGTGCGGGTAACGACGCTTCACGACGGCGCCCAGAACGCCCGCACCGCAACCGAAGTCCAGCAAATGGCCGCTGGGCAGTTTGTCCAAGTGTTCCAGCAACAATGCGCTACCGCGATCCAGGCGACCGTGGCTGAACACGCCCGGCAGGCTGATGACTTTCAACGGACCTTCGGCCAGTGGCAATTCATAGGTCTGGGCCAGGCTTTCCAACGGCTTGGCTGCAGGCGCGTTGGCCACAGTGACCAGCCATAGCTGGCAATGCCGCGCACTGTCGAGCTTGCGTGGCTTGCCGAACGGGTTGAGTTGCTTGGCCGCGCCTTCGATGCCGCTTTTTTTCTCGCCGACCAGGTACAGCTCACGCCCGGCCAGGCGTGAGGCGAGGGCGTTGAGGATGTAGTCGGTCAGATCCTTGGACTTGGGCAAAAACACCACGGCGCTATCAAACTCGCGTTCAGGTGCATTCACGCCAAAATGGCTGCGCTCGGCAAAGCGCGCATCCAGTCCGGCCTGATCACCGGCATGCCAGCACCAACCGTGAGCGCCTGGCAGGCGACCGAGCAAATCATCGGCGGGCAAACCGGCCAATAGCACCGAACCCTGGAATAACTCAGCCTGACGAAGCAGTACTTCACTGCGCGGATCCATAACTGCTCCTGTGGAAAAAAGTGCCGCAGTTTATCAACTGACGACCCGCAGCGCCTTACCGCTGAAGTATCCCAAGGCGTTTTCGGTGACTTGGCCCACGATTCGCTGCCGCGCTTCGCGACTGCCCCAGGCGTTGTGCGGGGTAACGATCAGGCGCGGGATGTCGTTGGCCAGCAGCGGATTGCCGTTGATGGGAGGCTCGACACTTAATACGTCTGTGGCTGCGCCGCCCAAATGACCGTTGCGCAAGGCGTCGGCCAGGGCTTGTTCGTCGATCAGGCCGCCGCGTGCGGTGTTGACCACGAAAGCGCCGGGCTTCATGGACGCCAGCTCACGGGCGCCGATGAAGTGTCGAGTGTGTTCGTTGAGCGGGCAGTGCAAGGTCAGTGCGTCAATTTGCGGCAGCAGTTCTTCCAGCGGCAAACGGTCGGGCCGGGCAGGGCGCCCCGGGATCTGGCCGAGTAGCACACGCATGCCGAACGCTTCGGCCAGTCGCGCGACTGCACCACCCAGTTCGCCGTGTCCCAGCAGGCCGAGGGTTTTGCCTTCCAGTTCGACAATCGGGAAGTCCAATAAACAGAACTGTTTTGCCTGCTGCCAGCGCCCTTCGCCGACCGCTTTTTGATAATCGGCCAGGCGCGTGGCGAGGTTGAGCAACAGCATGATCGTGTGCTGCGCCACCGACGGCGTGCCGTAGCCCTGGCAGTTGCACACGGTAATCCCATGGGCGCGGGCGGCGGCGAGGTCGACGTTATTGGTGCCGGTGGCCGTGATCAGGATCAGCTTGAGATCGGGGCTGGCGGCCATGGCGGCGGCATCGATGGCAATTTTGTTGCTGATGGCGACGGTGGCGCCCTTGAGGTGATCGATCACTTGATCCGGCAGGGTCTGGGCGAACAGCTGCAATTCGCTGAAGCACTGGTGCAACGGGCTGAGATCAAGGTCTCCGAGGTCCAGGGAGGGGTGGTCGAGGAAAACGGCGCGGCGAGTGTTCGTCATCAACTGTACCTTTTGTGCATTGAACTGAAGGCGTAATCTGCCGAGCCTACCAGATGAAATAAATAGTTACGCTTGGCCTAAAGGAGCCCCACATGTACTGGACAGAGTTCTTGACCGTTGCCCTGATTCACTTGCTGGCTGTAGCCAGCCCCGGCCCGGACTTTGCCGTGGTGGTACGTGAAAGTGTTACCCACGGTCGGCGCGCGGGTACGTGGACTGCGCTGGGTGTGGGCACAGCGATTTTCCTGCATGTGGGCTATTCGCTGCTGGGCATTGGTTTGATCGTGTCCCAGTCGATTGTGCTGTTCAATGCGCTGAAATGGGCCGCTGCCGCTTACCTGCTGTACATCGGCTACAAGGCGCTGCGCGCGAAACCGGCCACGCCTGTGGCGGACGATTTGCACAAGGAGGCTGGTGAGCGCACTGCTCGTGGGGCCTTCACCTCCGGTTTTGTTACCAACGGTCTGAACCCGAAAGCCACGCTGTTTTTCCTTTCGCTGTTCACCGTGGTGATCAATCCCCACACACCGCTGGCGGTGCAGGCTGGCTACGGCGTTTATCTGGCGGTGGCGACGGCAGCCTGGTTCTGCCTGGTGGCCATGCTGTTCAGCCAACAGCGCGTGCGCGCCGGTTTCGCCCGTATGGGCCACTGGTTCGACCGCACCATGGGCGCGGTGCTGATCGCGATTGGCGTGAAGCTCGCGTTCACCGAGATGCACTGATCAATCACACATCCCCTACGATGAAAGCCCACGAATGCTGGCGCAACGCTAGCATTTGCGCGGTTCTGCAAATCATTCCTTTGGCTGATTTGGCTGGCGAACAAGCGCACTACAGTGCGTACTTTCAGCCAAGACCGTGCAGTCAGAAAAAGGGATTCTTATGTTGCAGACTCGCGTTATCCCCCCAGCCGAAGGCGCTTACCAGTATCCGCTGCTGATCAAACGGCTGCTGATGTCCGGCGCTCGTTATGAGAAAACCCGCGAGATCATCTACCGCGACCAGTTGCGGTACAGCTATCCGACCCTGATTGAACGGGTCGCCCGTCTGGCCAACGTGCTCACGGCGGCCGGTGTCAAAGCCGGGGATACCGTGGCGGTCATGGACTGGGACAGCCATCGTTATCTGGAATGCATGTTTGCCATCCCGATGATCGGCGCCGTCATCCACACCATCAACGTGCGTCTGTCGCCGGAACAGATCCTCTACACCATGAACCATGCCGAGGACCGCTTCGTGCTGGTCAACAGCGAGTTCACCGGGTTGTACAACGCGATTGCCGGTCACCTGACCACGGTCGAGAAAACCCTGCTGCTGACCGACCTGCCGGAAAAGACCGCCGACCTGCCGAACCTCATCGGCGAATACGAACAGCTTCTGGCTGCCGCGAGCCCGCAGTACGACTTCCAGGATTTCGACGAGAATTCCGTCGCGACCACGTTCTATACCACCGGCACCACGGGCAACCCCAAAGGCGTGTACTTCACCCATCGGCAACTGGTGCTGCACACCATTGGCGTGTCGACCATCATGGGTTCGATCGACAGCGTGCGTCTGTTGGGCACCAACGATGTGTACATGCCGATCACCCCGATGTTCCACGTGCACGCCTGGGGCCTGCCGTATGTGGCGACCATGCTCGGCCTCAAGCAGGTGTACCCCGGCCGCTATGACCCGGAATACCTGGTGGAGCTATGGCGCAAAGAGAAGGTCACTTTCTCCCATTGCGTCCCGACCATCCTGCAGATGCTCCTCAATGCCAAGGCTGCGCAAAACACCGATTTCGGCGGCTGGAAGATTGTCATCGGTGGCAGCGCACTGAACCGCTCGCTGTACGAAGCCGCCAAGGTCAAGGGTATCCAGCTGACCGCCGCCTATGGCATGTCGGAAACCGGACCGCTGGTGTCATGCGCGCACCTCAACGATGAATTGATGGCCGGCAGCGAAGACGAACGCACCACCTACCGGATCAAGGCTGGCGTGCCAGGGCCTTTGGTGGAAGCGGCGATTGTCGATGCCGAGGGTAACTTCCTGCCGGCCGATGGCGAGACCCAGGGCGAATTGGTGTTGCGTGCGCCGTGGCTCACCGAGGGCTATTACAACGAACCGCAAAAAGGCGCAGAGCTCTGGGCCGGGGGCTGGCTGCACACCGGTGATGTGGCGACCCTGGACAGCATGGGCGTGATCGACATACGGGACCGGATCAAGGATGTGATCAAGACCGGAGGTGAGTGGGTTTCCTCCCTGGACCTGGAAGACCTGATCAGTCGTCATCCAGCGGTACGCGAAGTAGCAGTGGTAGGCATCGCCGATCCGCAGTGGGGTGAGCGGCCGTTTGCCTTGCTCGTGCTTCGTGAAGGGCAACAAATCGGGGCCCGTGAGCTCAAGGAGCATCTCAAGCCGTTTGTGGAATTGGGGCACCTGAGCAAGTGGGCGATTCCGAGTCAGATCGCCCTTGTTACTGAAATTCCCAAGACCAGCGTCGGTAAACTCGACAAGAAGAAAATTCGCGTCGACATCACCGAATGGCAAGCCACCAACAGCACCTTTCTCTCGACGCTTTAAGCGTCTGCCGGCGTGCCCAAAAGGCACGCCAGCCCCACCAAGCAAGCGCTTGGCTTGTCAAATTCATAAATTCAGCCATCCTTGCCATGCCGACAGTGTCGGACTGGCGAAAGGACTGTTCCAGAGTGGTTGGCAGGTGCAAATCACACTTTAGAGGGATCAAGCACTACTACCTGCTGGCTATAGTCCGTTCAAGGATTTTTAGAAACGGAGCACACGCACAAACAGGGGCGATGCAACTTTGGAATGACTTTGGGATGCCATGGCTCCCGGTTATCCACAGCGTTTTTAGAAGTGCTAATGCCATAACAATAAAATGCACATGGAGAAGCGTCGATGACATCAGTAAACCAGCTCTGGCGCCGGGCGAAACTGCCTCTGGCTGTCAGTCTTGCCTCTACGCTCGCCGGGCCAGCATTCGGCGTCAGTTTCAACGTTGGTGAAATCGAAGGTCAGTTCGATTCATCCCTGTCGGTCGGTGCCAGTTGGTCTACCGAAAGTGCCAACAAGAACCTCATCGGTGTCAACAACGGCGGCCGAGGCCTGTCCCAAACCTCCGATGACGGTCACCTGAACTTCAAGAGCGGTGAAACCTTCTCGAAGATCTTCAAAGGCATTCACGACCTTGAATTGAAATACGGCGACACCGGCATCTTCGTCCGTGGCAAATACTGGTATGACTTCGAGCTGAAAGACGAAAGCCGTGAGTTCAAGGACATCAGCGACGACAACCGCAAAGAGGGCGCCAAGTCGTCCGGCGGCCAGATCCTCGACGCCTTCGTTTACCACAACTACGCCATCGCCGATCAGCCGGGCTCCGTGCGTCTTGGCAAGCAGGTGGTGAGCTGGGGTGAAAGTACCTTCATCGGCGGCGGCATCAACTCGATCAACCCGATCGATGTGTCCGCGTTCCGTCGTCCGGGTGCCGAGATCAAGGAAGGCCTGATCCCGGTCAACATGTTCTATGTGTCCCAAAGCCTGACCGAAAACCTCTCGACCGAGGCTTTCTATCAGATCGAATGGGACCAGACCGTTGCCGACAACTGCGGCACATTCTTCTCGCAACCCGACGTGATCTCCGATGGTTGCGACAACAACCTGGCAGTACTTCGGACCAAAAACGGGCTGAACAGCGCACTGGCAGGAGCTGGGTTGCCAGCGAGCCTGCGCAATGCCGCCATCAACACGCTTGCCGCACGAGGCGTGTCCTGGGGTGATCCGGACGAAGGCGTGATCGTTCGTCGCGGCCCGGATCGCGATGCCCGCGACAGCGGTCAGTTCGGCGTGTCGTTCAAGTACATGTTCGATCCGCTGGACACCGAGTTCGGTGCTTATTTCATGAACTACCACAGCCGTGCGCCGATCTTCAGCGGACATGGTGCGCCGGCAAGTGCTTACAGCCCGGCGGGTCTGGTGGGCGCGTTGAGGGGCGCAGGTATTCCGGCCAATGTCGCGGCAGGTCTAGCCCCGACGTTGCTGCCATTGCAAGTGGCGGGCAACTCCAGCTACTACGTCGAATACCCTGAAGATATCCGTCTGTATGGTCTGAGTTTCTCTACCACGTTGCCTACCGGTACCGCGTGGAGTGGCGAGCTCAGCTACCGTCCGAATGCTCCGGTTCAACTCAACACCACCGACATTCTCTTCTCCGGTCTGACTCCGCTTAACCCTAGCGTTTCCGTGCTCTCGGGTACACCAGGTCAGGATCAGCAAGGTTATCGCCGCAAGGAAGTGACCCAGCTCCAGACGACGCTTACCCACTTTTTCGATCAGGTGATGGGTGCCGAGCGACTGACCCTGGTTGGTGAGGTTGGCTGGACCCACGTCGGTGGCCTGGAAGACAGCTCCGAAGCGCGTTACGGCCGTGACCCGAGCTACGGCCCTGGCCCGTTGCCGAACAACCAGTGTGTCACGTTGAACACCGGCACCCTGGCGGGTGGGGCGCAAAACAACGTCAGTCGCTACTGCGAAAACGACGGGTTTACGACCGCTAACTCCTGGGGCTACCGCGGCCGCGCCATCTGGGAATACAACGACGTGTTCGCCGGTGTGAACCTCAAGCCGAACGTGGCCTGGTCCCATGACGTCGAAGGTTACTCCCCAGGCCCAGGTGCCAACTTCGAGGAAGGTCGCAAAGCGGTCAGCCTGGGCGTCGATGCCGAGTACCAGAACACCTACACCGCGAGCCTGGCGTACACCAACTTCTTCGATGGCAAGTACACCACTGTGGATGATCGCGACTTCGTTGCGCTCAGCCTCGGCGTGAACTTCTAAGCACTGTATTTTCAGGACGAACGCACATATGAAAATGACCAAGAGTCTGTTCCACGCCGGTGTCCTCGGGTTTTCTCTGCTCGCGACCAGCGTCATGGCGGCGGTCCCTGCGGCCGAGGCGGACAAGCTGGGCAAAAGCCTGACCCCGATGGGTGCCGAAATGTCGGGCAACGCCGACGGCTCGATCCCGGCCTGGAAACCGTTGCCGAAGAACGCCGGCACTGTCGACAGCAAGGGCTTCCTGTCCAACCCTTACGCCAGTGAAAAACCGCTGTTCACCATCACGGCGCAGAACGTCGACCAATACAAGGAAAAGCTTGCCCCGGGCCAGTACGCGATGTTCAAGCGCTACCCGGAAACCTTCAAGATGCCGGTCTACACCTCGCATCGCGGTGCCACCGTGCCGGATGACGTGTTCGCGGCGATCAAGAAGAATGCCACCAACACCAAGCTGGTGTCCGGCGGCAACGGTTTGGAAAACTTCGAAACTGCCGTTCCATTCCCGATCCCGAAAACCGGTGTTGAAGTCATCTGGAACCATATCACCCGCTATCGCGGTGGTAGCGTGACCCGTCTGGTAACCCAGGCGACGCCACAGCCGAACGGCTCGTTCAGCCTGGTGTACTTCCAGGATCAGTTCGTGTTCCGCGACAAAATGAAGGATTACGATCCGGCGAACCCGGGCAACATCCTGTTTTACTTCAAGCAGAAAGTGACTGCCCCGGCACGTCTGGCCGGTGGTGTGCTGCTGGTGCACGAGACCCTCGACCAAGTGAAGGAACCACGTTCGGCGTGGGTCTACAACGCCGGTCAGCGCCGTGTGCGTCGTGCGCCACAAGTGTCCTATGACGGCCCGGGTACCGCTGCCGACGGCCTGCGTACCTCCGATAACCTGGACATGTTCAACGGTGCACCGGATCGTTACGACTGGAAGCTCGAAGGCAAGAAAGAGATGTACATCGCCTCCGACGCCTACAAACTCGACGATCCGAAGCTCAAGTACGCCGACATCATCAAGGCCGGTCACATCAACCAGGACCTGGCTCGTTACGAGCTGCGCCGGGTCTGGCATGTGGTTGCAACCCTGAAGGAAGGTCAGCGTCACATCTACGCCAAGCGTGACTTCTACATCGACGAAGACACCTGGCAAGCAGCGGTCATCGACCATTACGACGGTCGTGGTCAACTGTGGCGCGTCGCCGAGGCTCATGCCGAGAACTACTACGACAAGCAAGTGCCGTGGTACGCCCTCGAAGCGCTGTACGACCTGCAATCGGGCCGTTACCTGGCGCTGGGCATGAAAAACGAAGAGAAGTCCGCGTATGACTTCGGCTTCACGGCGACCACCAGCGACTTCACTCCGGCCGCCTTGCGCCAGGAAGGTGTTCGCTAAGGTGAGCTGAGCAGAGGCCGCATCCTCTCTAGAGAAACGCCCCGACTGGTTCGGGGCGTTTTTTTTTGTTCGTAGACTTTTTGTAGCCATTTGTAGCAATTACCTTCATTCCCTAGCCGATTACGGCTAGTCTGCGGACATCTGCACGCCGCCACCCGCAATTCAAACAAGAGCCGGCTATGACTGATTTGTCTACACCCAAAGGTTCTGCAACTGCTGCTGTCGCGACACTGGACGGGCGATTCTTTCGTCCGCCATTGCCCGACGGTCATGTCCTGCGACCGCGTTTGTGCGAGCGACTGAGCGCCGGTCTTGAAGGACGGTTATTGCTCGTCAGTGCACCGGCGGGGTTTGGCAAAAGTTCGTTAGCGGTGGAGTTCTGTCAGGCGTTGCCGAATCACTGGCGTAGCCTCTGGTTGGGGCTGAGCCCTCGGGACAGTGATCCCGGTCGATTTCTCGAGCGTTTGCTGGAAGGTCTGCAGGACTATTTTCCGCAGCTTGGTCGGCAGTCTCTCGGACTGCTGAAAATGCGTCAGCGCCATCAGCCGTTTGCCTTCGAAGAGTGGCTGGACGGCTTGCTCGACGAGTTGGCCGAGCACCTGTCTACGGCTTCGCCGCTGCTGCTGGTGCTGGATGATTATCATCTGGCCCAAGGCCCGGTTCTGGATCGTTGCCTGCAATTTTTCCTCAATCACCTTCCCGACGGCTTACTGGTGATGGTCACCAGTCGCCAGCGCCCGGACTGGCATCTGGCGCGGCTGCGGCTGTCACGCCAACTGCTTGAGTTACATGAACAAGACTTGCGTCTGACTCGCGATGAAGCCTTGAGCCTGCTTGCTCGCCACAGCACGTCCCTGCGTGGCGAAGCGCTGGAAAGCCTGATCCAGCGCAGCGAGGGCTGGGTTGCGGGATTGCGTTTCTGGTTGCTGGCCGCGACAGAGGCGGGCACCGAGGGCGCATTGCCTCAATCGCTGCACGGTGGGGAAGGGCTGATCCGCGATTACCTGCTCGAAGAAGTCATCGATTGCCTGCCCGCCGAAGTGCAATCGTTCCTCTACGATACGGCGCCCCAGGAGCGCTTTTGCAGCGAACTGTGCGACGCCGTTCGCGATGCCCATGACAGCGCGGAGATCCTGCGCTTTCTGCTGGCCCATCAGGTGTTTTTGGTACCGCTCGACGAGCACGGGCACTGGTATCGTTATCACCATCTGTTTTCCGATCTGTTGCGCACTCGGCCCGCCGCTCAGTCGATGGTGCCGGCGGCGAGCCTGCACCTGCGTGCGTGCCGCTGGTTCAACGCCCAGGGCCTGCTCGACGAGGCGGTGGAACAGGCCTTGCGTGCCGGTCACCTGGATGTCGCGGCGAACCTGGTGCAAAACCTTTCCGAAGAGCAACTGCTGGCCGAGCAGAACGTCGGCATGTTGCTGCGCTGGAAAATGGACTTGCCCGACAGCCTGCTGATCAGCACGCCACGCTTGATCGTGCTGTACAGCTGGGCGTTGGGGATGGCTTGTCAGCTGGATGCTGCCGAGGAGCTGGCGAGTCATTTGAGTCGCTTCCTGCCGGCGCCCTCGGCCACCGCGCAGAAATCCATGCTGGCCCAGTGGCTGGCGTTGAGCGGCATCATCGCGCGTGGCCGGGGCAATCGTGAGCTCACGCTACAGTATTGCCGGGAAGCGCTGGAAAGCCTTCCGTCCAAGCGTTACGGGCAACGTCTGATGTGCCTTTCGACCTTGTCCAACCTGGCCATAGCCGATGGGGATTTGTGGCGCGCTCGAGGGCTGAACCGCGACTCGCTGGAGTTGGCGCAACGCGTCGGCAACCCTTTGTTTGAAGCATTGGCCCATTACGATCGTGCCCGGGTCCTGCAAGCACGCGGGGAGGTCTGTCGGTCACTTGAAGAAGTTCGTCAGGGGTTGCAGCGCCTGCAAGGGTTGTCCTCGCAACGACTCTATGCCGTTCGTGCCCGACTGACCTTGTACGAGGGTTTGTTACTGGCTCTGCGCCTGCAACCCCAAGCGGCGCGGGTACGATTGCAGGCTGGCTTGAGTGAAGCCCGCGCCTGCCGCGATATCAGCGTATTGATCGGTCATTGCGTGATTGCCAGGCTCGACGGCAGCAGTGGCGAATTCGCCAAAGCCTTTGCCGAGCTCGCCGAAGCCGAACGTTTGATGCACATCTGGGATGTGCCGCCGATCTACTATCTGGCAATGATCACGCTGGTCAAATGTGAGCTTTGGCTGGCGCAGGGACGTACCGACCTGGCCGAAGCCTGGCTGGCGCGACTGGGGCAGACTTACAACGGCGAACACGCCGCGGCACCGCCGGAGTTTCACCCGCAACTGCCGCTGCACATTGAATTGCAACAAGCGTTGCTCGAGTCCATTCAGGGCCAGCCGATGCTGGCCGAGGGGCGTTTGAACACGCTGATCGAGCATGGTCAGCAATCAGGGCGACAGATGCTCAGTGCCATGGCGCTGACTCAAAAAATCACGTTGTTGCTGGGGAATGGGCGCGAGCCGGAAGCACGCAAGGCACTGGTGCAAGCACTGGACGCTGCCGGTGGCGGTGTTTTGCAATCGTTCGAAGGCTTGTTGGCCGAGCATCCGGACTGGTTGCGCGCGCAGCTTCAACTCAACCCGTCGACGCCCGTTTCACAGAGCCTTATCGAAAAGTTGCCGGCCTCGGTGGCTCGCTCCGATCTGGAGCCCTGTGCGGCGGCGGAACAACTCAGTGCACGGGAACTGGCCGTCCTGCGATTGATCGCCCAAGGCTGTTCGAACCAGGAAATCAGCGACCAGTTGTTCATTTCCCTGCACACGGTCAAGACGCATGCCAGCCATATCAACAGCAAACTCGGGGTTGAGCGACGTACACAAGCGGTGGCGCGGGCCAAGGCGTTGGGGATGCTGGGTTAAGAAGTTTTCACGTTACACATCCGGGTAAATGCTTCGATCCACAATTGTGCGAAAATCCCCCGTCCCCGTTTATCGAGCAGGCTCCGATGTCACAGCACCCCACCTTGATCCGCGAAACCTTCCCCGTCGGCCCGTTGCAGTGCAACTGCACGATCATCGGTGATCCGGTAACGAAAAAGGCGATAGTTGTCGATCCGGGTGGCAATCATGAGCTGATCCTGGCGCGGCTCGACGCCCTGGGTCTGAAAGTGGTCAGTATCATCCACACCCATGCGCACCTGGACCATTTCCTGGCTTCCGGCCAGTTGAAAGAAAAAACCGGCGCGACGCTGCATTTGCACAAAGAAGACCAGTTCCTTTGGGACAATCTTGAAATGCAGTGCCAGATGTTCGGTGTGCCTTACACTCCGGTGCCATCGCCGGATCGCTGGCTGGCCGATGATGAAGCGTTGGACTGCGGCTGCGGTGTCGCACTGCACACGCCGGGTCATACGCCGGGGTCCATGAGTTTCTGGTTTGCAGACGCCAAGCTGCTGATTGCCGGTGACACGCTGTTTCGTCGCGGTGTCGGGCGCACGGATTTATGGGGGGGCGATCAGGCGACCATTGTGCGTTCGATCAAGCAGCGGCTGTACACACTCGATGAAGACGCAACGGTGGTAACCGGGCATGGTCCGGATACCCGACTGGGCGATGAAATGCGCGAAAATCCTTTTGTGCGAGCCTGATTTGCCGTTGTGAAAGCAAGGCGGAATTTTTATCCACATTAATGATCCAACGCCCGCAAAGGCCGATGCCTTGGCCCGTTGCGCCACAGAATGCAAAACGTAGGAGCTTTACATGTTCACCACTCGTCGTTTGATGATTGTCGCTACTGCCGTGGCCGTACTGTCCGGCTGTGCTTCGCCCAACCCTTATGACGGTCAGCCGCAGGGCCAGACGGATACCGGCTCCCAAGGCATGAGCAAAACCGCCAAATACGGTGGTCTCGGTGCGTTGGCCGGTGCTCTGGCCGGTGCCGCCATCAACCACGATAACCGTGGCAAGGGCGCGTTGATCGGTGCCGCAGTTGTCGGTGCTTCCGCTGCCGGTTATGGCTACTACGCCGATCAGCAAGAGAAAAAACTGCGCGCCAGCATGGCCAACACCGGTGTTGAAGTGCAGCGCCAAGGCGACCAGATCAAACTGATCATGCCGGGCAACATTACGTTCGCCACCGACTCGGCGAACATCGCACCAAGCTTCTATCAGCCACTGAACAACCTGGCTGGCTCCCTCAAAGAGTTCAACCAGAACCAGATCGAAATCGTTGGCTACACCGACAGCACCGGCAGCCGCCAGCACAACATGGACCTGTCCCAGCGTCGCGCCCAGAGCGTAGCGACCTACCTGACGTCGCAAGGTGTCAGCGGTACCAACCTGAGCGCCCGTGGCGCCGGCCCGGATAATCCGGTAGCCAGCAACGGTGACACCAACGGCCGTGCACAGAACCGCCGTGTCGAGGTCAACCTCAAGGCGATTCCTGGTCAGCAGTATGGTGCTCAGCAGTAAGCACTTTTCAGGCTTAACGCAGTAAACCTGTGGGCGAGCCTGCTCGCGAAGCGGTATGTCAGTCAGCAACACAGTCGACTGGTACAACCTCTTCGCGAGCAGGTTCGCTCCCACATTGCGTTTCTAGTTGGCTTCTTTTACCGCACTGAGAAACGCGCGGGTACGTTCCTGCTGTGGATGTTCGAAGATCTGCGCCGGTGATCCCTGCTCGTGAATCTGCCCCTTGTAGAAGAAACACACGCGATCGGCGAACTCCCGGGCAAATCCCATCTGGTGCGTGACCATCAGCATGGTCAGGTTATGTTCGGCACCTAGCTTGCGGATAACGTTGAGCACTTCGCCGCACAGCTCCGGATCGAGTGCCGAGGTCACTTCGTCAAAAAGCATGACTTTGGGACGCATGGCCAACGCGCGGGCTATGGCCACCCGTTGTTGCTGTCCACCGGACAGCTGCGAAGGGTAGTGCCCCAGTTTGTTGCCCAGGCCCACCAGCTCCAGCAAATCCGCTGCTCGTTCGCGTGCTTCGGCGGGTTTCATGCCCAGCACCTGCACTGGCGCTTCAATGACGTTTTGTAAGGCCGTCATGTGCGGAAACAGGTTGAAGCTCTGGAACACCATGCCGATCTTGCCGCGAACGCGACGGATATGCCGGTCGTTTGCAGGCACCAGCACGCCGTTGCGATTGGGCATATGGGTCAACAAGTCGTCCTCGATGCGGATCAATCCGTCATCAATCCCCTCAAGCGTCATCAACACCCGCAACAGCGTGGATTTTCCCGAGCCGCTTGGGCCGATGATCGCTACTTTTTCTCCCGACGTGACATCCAGGTTCAAGTGGTCGAGCACCGTGAAATTGCCGTAGCTCTTAGTGACGTCCTGGAAGCTGACAATCGGCTTGACCGGTTTCGATTCAGGCATGGCACAGGCCTCTTGCGGGTGCAGTGATGTCAGGGTGCCGTGTCGGGAAAGGTCGTCGGAGGTCGAGATAGGAGAAGTCATTAGCGTAGCTCCAGGCGCAGTTCAAGGCGCCGTACCAGATAAGCCAAAGCGATGCTCAGGGCGAGGAAAAACAGACCGACCATGGTGATCGGCTCCAGGTAGCGGAAGTTCTCGGAACCAATGTTCTTGGCTTGCTGCATGATCTCGACCACGGTAATGGCCGACAGCACCGGCGTGTCCTTGAGCATGGCCACCAGGTAATTGCCCAGCGGCGGCAGGATCGGCCGAAGGGCCTGGGGGAGGATGATGTTGCGGTACGCGCTATAAGGCGCGATGTTCAACGCCGTAACGGCCTCCCACTGCGCCCGCGGCACGGCGTCGAGGCCACCGCGATACACCTCGGCGATGTAGCAGGCGTAATGCACACCAATGCCGATCACCCCCACCTGCATGGCTGTCATGCTCACGCCGTAATTGGGCAGCACGTAATAGAGGAAATACACCTGGATCAACAACGGCGTGCTGCGGATGAATTCGATCACCCCGGCGGTTGGCCACGATAACCAGAACAGGCGACTGCGTCGGCCGATGGCCAGAAACAACCCCAGTACAATGGCGATCAGGAAACCGAGCAGGGTAATGCCCACGGTGTTCAGCGATGCCCGCAGCAAATCGGGCAGGATCTGCCAGGCATATGTCCAGTCGAACAGGGTCATGACAGACCTCCACGCATCCGGCCGCGAGCCAAACGTCGCTCAACGCTGCGCATGCCGAGGTTGATCGCTTGAGCCAGAACGAAGTACATCACCAGAGCCAGGCTGAAGATTTCCAGGGTCTGGAAAGTGGCCTGGTCCAGTTGTCGGGCCCGGAAGCTGAGGTCCGACAGGGTGATCAGCGAGACCAGCGACGTATTTTTCAGCAACTCGATCAGCAGGTTGGTGCCCGGTGGAATGGCCGCCAGCAACGCCTGGGGCAAAATGATTCGCCGAAGGCGCTTGTAGCCGCTGAAGTTCAATGCAGTCGCCGCTTCGTACTGACCTTTGGCAACGGAGCTGATCGCACCGCGCATCACCTCCGCGCCGTAAGCACCGATGTGTAAGCCAAGGCCGACAATGGCCACGCTGTAGGGGCTCAGTTCGAGATTGAACGGTGGCAGCGGCAACACGAAAAACAACCAGAACAATTGCACCAGCAACGACGTGCCGCGGAACACTTCAATGTAGGCGACCGAGAACCAGCTCAGCGGCCGCCACGGCGACATGCGCCCCAGCGCCGCCAGAATGGCCGCGACAATCGCCAGGATCGAGCCCAAGAAGGTCACCTGGAGCGTGACCCAGGCGCCTTGTATCAAAAGCGGAAGTAACTCACCCATTGTTCACACCTGCGTGGTTCAACATCCGGAGTCAGCAGGGAAATAGGCATCGCGCCAGGGCGCCATGCCCGTTTCGACTATTGAGCGCAGAGCTCGGCAGCCGTTTTGCTTGTCACGTTGGATTTGTCGAAGCCGAAAGGGGCAACCGTCTTGAGATGTTCTTCGGAACCCAGCCACTTTTTCAGTTCGGCGTTGACCGCATCACGCAGGTCCTTGTCTTCCGGGCGGAAGGCGAGGGCGCCATAACCTGTGTGCGAGGGGTCATCCTTGAACTCGGTGACCGCTTCGACCTTGTCGCCGCCTTTGCTGGCCAGGCCTTTCATGGTCAGCTGGGTGCCGACGGCCGCATCGGCACGCCCGGCGCGCACGGCTTGCAACTGCGCGGTGGTGTCCGGTACCTGGAGGATCTGCGCGTCCTTCACGCCAGAATCCCGCGCGTATTTCAGGTTGACCGTGCCGGCCATGATCGCCAGTTTCACATCCGGGTTTTTGGCGATGTCTTCATAGCTGTGCAGATTTTTCGGGTTGCCTTTGGCTGTCAGGAGTGCGTCGGGCAACTGGTATTGCGGATCGGTGAAGATGACCTGCTTGCAGCGCTCGGGCGTGATGTACATGCCTGCGGCAATCACGTCGAAACGTCCGGCGCGCAGGCCGGGGATCAACGAGCCCCATTCGGTCAGTACGCCGTCGACTGTCTTGATGCCCATTTTTTCAAAGATGACCTTGGCGATTTCCGGTGATTCACCGGTGACTCTGCCGTCGGTTTCAGTGAAGGCGAACGGGGTTTCGTTTGCATAACCAATGCGGATGCTGCTGTTCTTCGTGATGGTTTCCAGCGTCGTGGCGTAGGCGCTGGTGGCCAGGCCGAATATCGCGCAAGCGACGAACAGGTGGCGCAAGACATGGGGAGTGCGGGGAATGGAATTGCTCATCGATAAAATCTCCTGTTTCTTGTGGATCCGTCTTTGACGGTTCTGTGGTAGGAGGCAGTGTGACAAGAGCAAAGCGTACGAGGGCTGGTCCACCTGTTGAGCCGAAGCGTGGGGAGACAGTTCCGGTACAGATCGATTGGTTGTTGTTGGTGGCTGGTTCGGCAGCCTGGGCATCGACCTTGTACCGAGCATACAAAAGCACTGTGCAGGATTGCATTGCACTAGGACAATTGCTTTGCGTGGATTCTCGCGGGATGCTGTGGCCACTGGCATGCACGCGGGTCGAACGCCGATGGACAAGTGGAAAGCAGCACTGGAAATCGCCCGTAGTGGCGAGTCGAAATACAAGATCCTCGTTCAGTCGATTGCCGACGATATCGAGCAGGGCGTGCTGGCCAATGATCAGCGGCTGCCGCCGCAACGTAATGTCGCCGATGCCATGGGCATCAGTGTGCAAACCGTCACTAATGCCTACAAGGAACTCGAGCGCCAGGGCCTGGTGAGGTGCGAGGTGGGGCGCGGCAGTTTTGTCTCGCGGCGCATGAGCGACCGGGTTGCCACGTATATTCTCGACAGCCCCGAACGAGCGCTGGTGGATTTTTCCATCACGCGGATCATGCACACCCGTGAGCATGACCAGTTCTGGCGCGAAACCTGTCGCGAACTCAGCACCGAAGAGGATCAGCCCTGGATTCACGCGTTTCGCCCGATTGCCGGTTTCGAGTCGCACCGTGAAGCGGCGATGCACTGGATCGCGCGGCAAGGCCTGCGGGTCGAGCGCGACGACATTCTGATCACCAACGGCGCTGCCCACGCCATTTTTCTGGCCTTGGCATCCCTTGCCGGCCCGGATGATGTAGTGCTTTGCGAAGGGTTGACCGACCACGGTGTGATCGGCAATTCCCAGGTGCTCGGGTTTACCCTCAAGGGTCTGGAGATGGACCGACATGGCATCGACCCCGAGCATTTCGAGGACATGTGCAGCAACGAGCGCATCACCGCTCTGGTCTGTACGCCAAACCTGAACAACCCGACCACCAGCCTGATGCCGGACAGCCGTCGACGGGAAATTGCCGAGATCGCTCGGCGGTTTGGCGTGCACATTATCGAAGACGATGTATATGGCCCTCTGCTGGACGAGCGCCGGGCACCACCGATCAGCCACTATTTGCCGGAACTGTCGTTTTATTGCACCAGCATGACCAAGTCGGTGCTCACGGGTTTGCGCGTCGGATATCTGGTGATGCCAAAGCGGCTGGCATTGCGCACCGAAAGTATTTTGCGGGTCAATAGCTGGATGGCAACGCCTATGGTCGCGGAGATCGCCACGCGCTGGATTCGCGACGGGCGCGCCGACACCCTGGTGGACCTGCAACGCAAACTCCTGTCCGGTCGGCAAGCAATGGTCAGCGAGTACCTGGACGAGTACCTGCTTGGCCAGCATCCCTATGCATTGAATGCCTGGATCGGCATTCCCCCTCATTGGGAAGTCGACAGCCTGGTGCGGGCGCTGCGCCACAAGCACATTGCGGTCACTTCGCCCGACCCGTTCACGGTGCGTGGCACGCCCAGGCCCCGGGCAGTCCGGGTGTGTGTCGGTGCCGAATGCAGCGACGACGAAATGCGCGATGCGCTGATGGGCATGCGCGAAATCTTCGGTCAGTACCCGCAGATCCATGATTTTTGAGCGGGCAACCGGTGCCAAAAAGTTTGTCGACTAAATTGCCCTAGTACATTCATCACGACAATCCAGCCCTCTTAGACTGCGCCCAACACCTCACTTGGGACGCGGTCATGTCAGTGCTGCTAAACGATATCTACCTCGCCCGCCAACGTATTCAATCGCTGGTCCGGTGCACGCCCATGGAACATTCGCCCAGCCTGTCCCGGCGGTTGGGCGTGCCGGTGTACCTCAAGCTCGAATCCCAGCAAATCACCGGCAGCTTCAAGTTGCGTGGCGCGAGCAATGCCGTGGCCCAACTCAATGCCGAGCAAAAGGCGTGTGGCGTGGTCGCCGCGTCGACGGGCAATCATGGGCGGGCACTGGCCTATGCCGCATCGCAGCAAGGTGTGAAGGCGACGATTTGTCTATCGCATCTGGTGCCGGGAAATAAAGTTCAGGCCATTCGTGATCTCGGTGCGCAAGTGCGCATCGTCGGCCAGTCCCAGGACGATGCCCAGTGCGAAGCCGAGCGTATTGCCCGCGAGCAGGGCGCCACTCTGCTACCTCCATTCGATCACCCTGCCGTCATCGCCGGCCAGGGCACACTGGGGCTGGAGATCCTT
This sequence comes from Pseudomonas sp. Irchel s3b5, assembly GCF_900187435.1. NCBI lineage: Bacteria > Pseudomonadati > Pseudomonadota > Gammaproteobacteria > Pseudomonadales > Pseudomonadaceae > Pseudomonas > Pseudomonas sp. Irchel s3b5. The sequence goes on along the minus strand of NZ_FYDY01000036.1, from coordinate 11,610 downwards.
GAACAACTGCCGGATGTCGCTCAAGTACTGGTGCCGTTGTCCGGCGGTGGTCTGTTTGCCGGCGTGGCACTGGCCCTCAAAAGCGCCAACCCGCAGATCGTTACGCATGGCATCAGCATGCAGCGCGGCGCGGCCATGCACGCCAGCCTGTCCGCCGGACATCCCGTGGAAGTCGAGGAACTGCCGACCCTCGCCGACTCCCTCGGCGGCGGCATCGGCCTGGACAACCGTTACACCTTCAACATGACCCGCGACACCTGCGACCACCTGCATCTGCTCAGCGAAGCTTCCATCGCCCATGCCTTGCGCCATGCCTATCGCGAAGAGCGCCTGGTACTCGAAGGCGCGGCGGCGGTGGGAATTGGCGCTGTGCTTGATGGTTTGATCGAACCGCGTGGGCCGATCGTGGTGGTGGTCAGCGGTCGCAATGTCGACGTCGACCAGCATCTGCGTGTGCTGGCCGGCGCGGATGCGTGAACTCAATCAAAAATCAGACTGGAGTGCAGCGTTGATGAGTGAAATCACCCTGTTGAGCGAAGCGGATCTGCGAGCCTGCGTGGCCCTTGATCTGCCGAGTATCGAAGCCATCGAGCAAGCCTTCCTGCTGCTGGCCACCGCCGCCGTGGACATGCCGCCGATCCTGCGCCTGGACATCCCCGAGCATAACGGCGAAGTGGACGTGAAGACGGCGTATCTACCCGGACTGGAGCGCTTCGCAATCAAGGTCAGTCCGGGATTTTTCGACAACCCGAAACTCGGTCTGCCGAGCCTCAACGGCATGATGATGCTGCTGTCAGCACGCACCGGTTTGCTCGATGCCTTGTTGCTGGATAACGGCTACCTGACAGCCGTGCGCACGGCGGCGGCGGGCGCCGTGGCCGCACGTGCATTGTCGCGGTCCGACAGTCGCAGCGTGGCGCTGATCGGGGCCGGCGAGCAGGCGGCGTTGCAACTTCAGGCTTTGCGGCTGGTACGGCCGATCGAGAGCGTGCGGGTTTGGGCTCGCGACTACGCCAAGGCCGAAGCCTTCAGTGTCGATCTGGCGCGTGACAGCGGGCTGGCGGTCAGGCTGTGCGCAAGTATCGACGAGGCCATGGATGGCGTGGACATCGCCATCACTTGCACGCCGAGCCGCGAGCCCTTGATTGACGTGCGGCATTTGCAGCCTGGCCTGCACATCACGGCCATGGGTTCAGATGCCGAGCACAAAAACGAAATTGCCCCCAAAGCCCTGGCTCAGGTCGATTGCTACGTGGCGGATCGCTTGAGCCAGACCCGCATTCTCGGCGAGTTGCATCACGCCCTGGAAGCTGGCGTCCTCAGCGACGAGTCCGACTTCGCAGAGTTGGGGCAGGTGCTGGCCGGGCAGTGTCCCGGTCGCACAAATGAAACACAAATCACTTTGTGCGACCTCACCGGCACCGGTGCTCAGGACACGGCCATGGCCAACCTGGCATTCGAGCGCGCGCGTTCGGCAGGCAAGGGATTCCAGTTCGGCAGTTAACCGGTTTTTTCATCCGCGTGTCATTTATCAGAGGGCAGGTGCATGTCTCAGATAGTCGTCAATCTCCCGTTCGAACGGGGGGAATATGCCCAGCGTCTGGCCAAGGTTCGAGCGGCCATGCAGGCGCAGGGCATCGAGTTGTTGCTGGTCACCGATCCGTCGAACATGGCCTGGCTGACCGGCTACGACGGTTGGTCGTTTTATGTCCATCAGTGCGTGCTGCTGGCGCTCGACGGCGAGCCCGTGTGGTTCGGTCGCGGGCAGGATGCCAATGGCGCCAGGCGCACGGTGTTCATGCGGCAGGAGAACATCGTTGGTTATCCGGACATCTACGTGCAGTCCCGGGAACGTCACCCGATGGATTACCTGTCGCGGGAAGTCATCAGCGCCCGTGGTTGGGACGCGCTGACCATCGGTGTGGAGATGGACAACTATTACTTCAGCGCTGCGGCTTACCTGTCGCTGAAAAAACACTTGCCGAGTGCCACGTTGGTGGATGCGGTCGGCCTGGTGAACTGGCAACGGGCGATCAAGTCGCCGCAGGAAATCGCCTACATGCGCATCGCCGCTCGCATCGTTGAAAACATGCACGGGCGGATCCTCGAACGGATCGAGCCGGGCATGCGCAAGAATGAATTGGTGGCCGAGATCTACAGCAGCGGCATCCTCGGCGCCGACGGCCATGGCGGTGATTACCCGGCCATCGTGCCTCTGTTGCCGACCGGTGCCGATGCCAGCGCGCCGCACCTGACCTGGGACGATACGCCGTTCGAAAAGGGCGCCGGCACCTTCTTTGAAATCGCCGGTTGCTACAAGCGTTACCATTGCCCGTTGTCGCGCACCATTTACCTGGGCAAGCCGCCGCAGCATTTTCTCGACGGTGAAAAAGCCGTGGTCGAAGGCATCGCCGCCGGGCTTGAAGCGGCCAAACCGGGCAACACCACCGGCGACATCGCGACGGCGTTTTTCAAGGTGCTGGAGAAATTCGGCATCCACAAGGACAGCCGTTGCGGCTACCCGATCGGCATCAGTTATCCACCGGATTGGGGCGAGCGCACCATGAGCCTGCGTCCCGGCGACACCAGCGTGTTGCAACCGGGCATGACCTTCCACTTCATGCCGGGCCTGTGGATGGACGACTGGGGGCTGGAGATCACCGAGAGCATTCTGATCACTGAAACCGGCGTCGAAACCTTGTGCAACGTGCCACGCCAACTGTTCGTGAAGGATTGAATCATGAGCGAATTGCCGGACAACCCAATCAGCGCCACGGTGGATTTCGCCCGTGAAGGCGTGCAGCACGGTTTTCTCAAACTGCCGTATTCCCGGGACGACTCGGCCTGGGGGGCGGTGATGATTCCGGTCACGGTGATTCAACGCGGTGAGGGGCGGACCGCGCTGCTCACCGGTGGCAACCATGGCGACGAATACGAAGGGCCGGTAGCACTGAGCAAACTGGCGCAAAGCCTGTCGGCCAAAGACGTGAGCGGGCGATTGATTATCGTGCCGTTCATGAACACCCCGGCGTTCCATGCCGGGCGACGTACGTCACCGATCGACAAGGGCAATCTCAACCGCAGTTTTCCCGGCAAGCCGGACGGTACGGTGACCGAGAAAATCGCCGACTACTTCACGCGTACCTTGCTGCCATTGGCCGATATCGTGCTGGACATTCACTCCGGCGGACGCACCCTGGATTTCCTGCCGTTCGCCGCTTGTCATGTGCTGCCGGATAAACAGCAGCAGGCGCAATGCGAGGCCGGGATGCGTGCCTTCAATGCACCGTACAGCATGCGCATGCTGGAACTCGATGCCGGGGCGATGTACGACACCGCCGCCGAACGCCAGGGCAAAGTCTTCGTCACCACCGAACTGGGCGGCGGCGGCTCTTCCACGGCGCGCAGCGTGGCGATTGCCGAACGCGGTGTGCGCAATTTGCTGGTGCATGCCGGGATCCTTGACGGCGAGGTGCAGCTCGCACCGTCGATCATGCTCGACATGCCCGACGGCGATTGCTTCATCGCCAGCGAGCACGACGGTCTGCTGGAAATGTGCCGTGATCTGGGGGACAACGTGGAGCAAGGTGAAGTGATTGCCCGGGTGTACGACGCTACCCGAAGCGGCGCGGCGTCGGTTGAATATCGTGCGGCGCGCAGCGGTCTGCTGGCGGCGCGGCATTTTCCGGGACTGGTGCGCTGTGGCGATACCATTGCGGTAATCGCGGATGTATTGAACTAACCCAAAACCCCATGTGGGAGCGAGCCTGCTCGCGATAGCGCCAGCTCATCCAATAAAGACGTGACTGACATGCCGCCATCGCGAGCAAGCTCGCTCCTACAGGGTTTCTCATCCATTCAGGAGATTCTCGGCCCATGCACAAACTCGATCGCTATGACCTGAAAATCCTGCGAATCCTCGCTGAAGACGGGCGTATCACCAAATCGAGCCTGGCTGAGGCGATCAACCTGTCGGTAACGCCTGCGTGGGAGCGGGTGCGCAAACTCGAAAGCCTGGGCTTGATCAAGGGCTACCGGGCGCAGATCGACTGGAACGCGGTGTTCAAAAGCCAACAGGTGCTGGTGGAAATCACCTTGGCTCGACACACCGCGCAGGACATGCGGCGTTTCGAACAGCGCATGAACGAGGCTGCGGAAGTGGCGTTCTGTTACGCCACCGGTGGTGGCGTCGATTACATGGCGATGATCCAGGCACCGGACATTGACCATTACCAGCGCTTCATCGACCAGTTGTTGCTCGACGACCTGGGCATCGAACGCTACTTCACCTACATCGTCACCAAGACCATCAAGACCGGCGGCGCGTTGCCGGCCGAAGTGGCGCAGGAGCTTTGAAAACACGCTATTCCCTGTGGGAGCGAGCCTGCTCGCGATAGCGCCCTTACATTCAACCCTGCATTGACGGGTGTCCCGCCATCGTGAGCAGTATTCACACCGCAAAAATCCCCGATTTACCCCCGCTCAATCAGAAAAAACCACCTGCCGCACCCCGTTCAAACGCCAAATCCCCGAGGTCTTGCTGCCCTAGCATGGTTCTACGCACACGGATTGGAGTGAACGCCATGACCTATAAACATCCACTGCTGTTCAAGGCCCTTTGCTACGTTGACGGCCATTGGGTCCACAGCGACAGCGGTCACAGTATCGCCGTGCATAACCCGGCCGATCAAAAACTCATCGGCCATGTGCCGATGCTCGATCAGCCGCAAATTGTCGCGGCCATCGACGCGGCCCACCGTGCGTTTACCGGCTGGCGCGAACAAAGCCTGGAGGCACGCGGGTTGATTCTGCGACGCTGGGCGGCACTGATTCTTGAGCATCAGGAAGACCTCGCGCGGATTCTCAGCCTGGAGCAGGGCAAGTCCCTGGCCGAGTCCCGCGGTGAAATCGCCTATGCGGTCAGCTTCATTCCCTGGTTCGCCGAGGAGGCGCGGCGCCTTTATGGGCAGAACATTCCCAGCCACATACCCGGTGCGCACCTGGGCACGCTCAAGGAACCGGTCGGTGTCTGTGCGCTGCTGACCCCGTGGAATTTTCCCTCGGCCATGATCACCCGCAAAGCGGCGGCCGCCTTGGCAGCCGGTTGTACCGTGGTGATCAAGCCCGCCCATGAAACACCGTACTCCGCGTTTGCCCTGGCGCAACTGGCGGAGGAAGCGGGTTTCCCGGCCGGTGTGTTCAACGTGGTGCTGGGCGAACCGCAAATGGCCATGCAAACCCTGGTGCAGGACCGTCGCGTGCGCTCGGTGAGTTTCACCGGCTCGACCCGTGTGGGTAAGTTGGTGCTGCAAGCGGCGGCTGCGGATGTAAAGAAGGTATCGCTGGAACTGGGCGGTAACGCACCGTTCATTGTCTGCGCCGATGCCGATCTCGGGCTGGCAGTAAAAGTCGCGGTCGTCGCCAAGTTCCAGACCTCCGGCCAGGATTGCTGTGCGGCCAACCGCATCATGGTCGATCGCTCGATCTACCCGGAATTTCTCAAGGGTTTTGCCTCGGCGGTGCGTGAACTGCGGGTCGGCCCGGCGATGCTCGGCGATCGGGAGCAGAGCGTCGATATCGGCCCGTTGATGCATCAGGCCGCCTTTGATGTCACCGCCGAGCGTGTGGCCGATGCCTTGCAACAGGGGGCGCACCGACTGGTGGGTGGCGAAGCGCATGCGCTTGGTGGCCTGTTCTATCAGCCCACAGTGTTGGCAGACGTCACACCGCAAATGCGCATTTACCGCGAAGAGAACTTTGCGCCGATTGCCGGAGTGATGCCGTTCGACAGCCTTGATCATGCCATTGAGATGGCCAACGACACCGAATACGGTCTGGCCGCCTACATTTGCTCCAATCGCCTGGACCTGATCTACCCGCTGATTCGTCGTCTCGACCACGCCATGGTCGCGGTCAACGGCGTCAAGTTCACCGGCCATCCGATTCCGTTCGGGGGCATGAAAGCCTCGGGGCTGGGCCGTGAAGGCGGCACCGAGGGCTTTGAAGCCTTTGTCGAAACCAAATACTTCTGCCTGCACCATCAAGGCCAGTTCTGAGGAGATCTACCATGAGCCAAGAATTCGATACCCTGTTCGAGCAAGACCGTGCGCATTTCATGCACCCTTCGACCCATGCCCATGACCACGCCAGCGGAGCACTCAAGGGACGCATCATCAAGAGCGCATCAGGCATCCGCATTCGCGACCACGAAGGCCGCGAATTCATCGACGCCTTCGCTGGCCTGTATTGCGTGAACATCGGCTATGGTCGCACCGAAGTCGCCGAGGCCATCTACAAGCAGGCCAAGGAACTGGCCTATTACCATACCTACGTGGGGCATTCGACCGAAGCGATCATCGAACTGTCGAACCGCATAATCGACTGGGCACCGCAAGGCATGAAGAAGGTCTACTACGGCCTCTCAGGTTCCGACGCCAACGAAACCCAGATCAAGCTGGTGCGCTACTACAACAACGTACTGGGTCGTCCACAGAAAAAGAAAATCATCTCCCGAGACCGCGGTTATCACGGCTCGGGCATCATGACCGGCAGCCTGACCGGCCTGCCAACCTTCCATCAACATTTCGACCTGCCGGCCGAAGGCATCAAGCACACCGTGTGCCCCCACTGGTACCGCAAGGCGCCGACTGGCATGGATGAGGCCGCGTTCGTACATTACTGCGCCGACGAACTGGAGAAAATGATCCTTGCCGAAGGCCCCGACACCGTGGCGGCGTTTATCGGCGAGCCGTTGATGGGGACGGGCGGCATCATCGTGCCGCCAGCGGGTTACTGGGCTGCAATTCAAGCCGTGCTGAATAAATACGATGTGTTGCTGATCGCCGACGAAGTGGTCTGCGCTTTTGGTCGCCTCGGCTCGAAGATGGGCAGCCAACGATACGGCATGCGTCCGGACCTGATAACCACTGCCAAAGGCCTGACCAGCGCCTATGCACCATTGTCGGCAGTGATCGTCGGTGAAAAGGTTTGGGATGTCATCGAAAAGGCCTCCGAATCCCAAGGTGCCATGGGCCATGGCTGGACCTATTCCGGACACCCGATCTGTGCCGCAGCGGCGCTGGCCAACCTCGATATTCTGGAGCGGGAAAACCTCACGGCCAATGCCGAGAAGGTTGGCGGCTATCTCAATCGTCGACTGCGTGAAACCCTGGAAGGGCATCCGCTGGTGGGCGAGGTGCGCGGCGACGGCATGCTCGCAGCGGTTGAGTTCATGGCTGATCGCGAACAACGCACACCGTTCGATGCAGCACTGAAAGTCGGCCCGAAAGTCTCGGCGGCTTGTCTTGAGCGCGGCATGATTGCCCGGGCGATGCCCCATGGCGACATTCTTGGCTTCGCGCCGCCGTTGGTCTTGACCGAGGCAGAGGCGGACCTGATTGTTGGCATCACCAAGGACGCAATTGATCAGGTGGCGGGGGAGGTTTTGGGTTAAGTCATTCGGCCGGAGTTCTTTGTGTCGTCCGTTCCGGGCCCATTGCGAGCAAGCTCTGACAGTGATCGATGTCGTACACAACATCTGTGTTCAACAAATAACCCTGTGGGAGCGGGCTTGCCCGCGAAGAGGCCCTGACAGACACCGAAAATACTGGATCAGAAATAAAAAAGCCCCCGGACAAGTGATTGTCCGGGGGCTTTTGCTTTCCTGAAACCCTATGACTTCTTCAGGCCGTAATGCTCATCGAGCATGCCCGGAGAGTTCGGGGCTTTTGGAGCGTAGTCGCGCGGTGGCTCCTGATCGCGCGGCGGCGTCAGGCGTTCACGTGGCGCTTGTGCCGCATCGGCGTGCAGGGAGGCCAGCAAGCGTTGGCGGGTCTGCTCGTCCAGGGCCAGGCGGTTGGCGCCCTCGGCGAGATGATCCTGCACTTCCTGATAGCTCTGAGTCAGTTTCTTGACCAGTGTGGCCGTGCTGTTGAAGTGGGTCACCACCTCGTTCTGATAACTGTCGAAACGTTCCTGAATATCGTCCAGCTGACGCTGCGTGCGGTTAGGCGCGGCGTTCGGCGCGAGGCGAGCGATCAGGAACCCAATGGCGACACCCACAACCAGGGCAAGAGTCGGTAACAACCAAACTAAGAGCGAGTGTTCCACGAGTCCTTCCTCTATAAACGGCTTTGCTTTACGTTAACGGCTCCAACCTGCGCTGTATACCGCGATTCACTCGCAATAGATTGGCACAGACAATTTGCTAGACGAGTCGACCTGATTCGAGGTCACGGAGTTCCTTCCTTGCTTATGCGTGAAACCCCTGTAGTGATTGATGGCCCGGTGGGGCAACTGGAAGCACTTTACCTGGATAACGAGCAGCCACGCGGCCTCGCGCTCATCTGCCATCCGAACCCGGTGCAGGGCGGCACCATGCTCAACAAAGTGGTCTCGACCCTGCAGCGCACCGCGCGCGATGCGGGTTTGATCACCTTGCGTTTCAACTACCGTGGCGTCGGCGCCAGCGAAGGCTCCCACGACATGGGCACTGGCGAAGTCGATGATGCCCAGGCGGTGGCCGATTGGTTCCGGGCCAAACATCCGGAATTGCCACTGACCCTGTTCGGTTTCTCCTTTGGCGGATTTGTTGCAGCAAGTCTCGGCGGACGTCTGGAAGCGAAGGGTGAACAGATCAAGCATCTGTTCATGGTCGCTCCGGCCGTCATGCGCCTGGGTGCTCAGGATCAACTGCCGCAGCAGGGCGAGGTGACGCTGATCCAGCCGGAAACCGACGAAGTGATCGATCCGCAGCTGGTTTACGAATGGTCCGACACGCTCGAACGCCCCCATGAGCTGCTGAAAGTGGCAGAATGCGGACACTTTTTTCATGGCAAGCTGACCGATCTCAAGGATCTGATCCTGCCGCGCCTTTCGAATTGATTGCAGTCTGACAAGCGATTACCCATGACGACCCGTACCCGCATCCTCACCGGCATCACCACCACCGGCACGCCGCACCTGGGCAACTACGCCGGCGCCATCCGCCCGGCCATCATCGCCAGCCGCGACAGTAATGCTGATTCGTTCTACTTCCTGGCCGACTACCACGCCCTGATCAAGTGCGATGACCCGCTGCGCATCCAGCGCTCGCGTCTGGAAATCGCCGCGACCTGGCTGGCCGGTGGCCTGGATGTGGATCGCGTGACGTTCTATCGCCAGTCCGACATCCCGGAAATCCCGGAGCTGACCTGGCTGCTGACGTGCGTCGCCGCCAAGGGCCTGCTTAACCGCGCCCACGCCTACAAGGCGTCGGTGGACAAAAACGTCGAGACCGGCGAAGACCCGGATGCCGGCATCACCATGGGCTTGTACAGCTACCCGGTGCTGATGGCGGCGGACATCCTGATGTTCAACGCGCACAAGGTGCCGGTCGGTCGCGACCAGATCCAGCACGTGGAAATGGCCCGCGACATCGGCCAGCGTTTCAACCATCTGTTTGGCCAGGGCAAAGAATTCTTCACCATGCCCGAGGCGTTGATCGAAGAGAGCGTCGCCACATTGCCGGGCCTGGACGGTCGCAAGATGTCGAAGAGCTACGACAACACCATTCCGTTGTTCAGCAGCGCCAAAGAGATGAAGGACGCGATTTCGCGGATCGTCACCGACTCCCGCGCCCCGGGCGAAGCCAAAGATCCGGACAATTCGCACCTGTTCACCCTGTTCCAGGCGTTTGCCTCTGCGGCGCAAGCCGACGAGTTCCGCAGCGAACTGTTACAGGGCCTGGGTTGGGGCGAGGCGAAGAGTCGCCTGTTCCAGTTGCTGGACAGCGACCTAGGCGAGTCCCGCGAGCGTTATCACCAGTTGATCGAGCGTCCGGCAGATCTGGAAGACATCCTGCAACACGGCGCGAAAAAGGCCCGTGCGGTAGCGACGCCGTTCCTCAACGAACTGCGTGAAGCGGTCGGCCTGCGCTCCTTCGTTGCCCAGACCCAAGTGGCGGCGACTACCAAAAAGAAAGCCGCGAAAACTGCACGTTTTGTCAGCTTCCGCGAAGACGACGGCAGTTTCCGTTTCCGTCTGCTGTCGGCGGATGGCGAGCAACTGCTGCTGTCGCGAAACTTTGCTGATGGTAAAACCGCGGGTCAGGTGACCAAGCAGCTGCAAGCTGGCCAGGTTCTGGACGTGCGCAGTGAAGACCTGAGCTTCAGTGTCTGGCTGGAAGGCGAGTGCGTTGCCGACAGCCCGAGCTTCGCCGACGGCACCGCTCGCGACGCAGCGATCGAAGCCTTGCGCATTGCCCTGACCCCGGTTCAGGAATAAACAACGGTTCGGCCCGACCAAGGGCTGATTGCCATTCCTCGGGGCCGTCGCTACAGTGACGGCCCGTTTTTGTTGCCTTGCTAACGAATTATGACGCCCCTAGAACGATATCAAGCTGATCTGAAACGCCCGGAATTCTTCCATGACGCCGCACAGGAAACTGCCGTGCGTCATTTGCAGCGCCTGTACGACGACCTGGTCGCGGCCGAGCAAAACAAGCCGGGCTTGCTGGGCAAGTTGTTTGGCAAGAAGGATCAAACCCCGGTCAAGGGCCTGTATTTCTGGGGCGGCGTAGGTCGCGGCAAGACTTACCTGGTGGACACCTTCTTCGAAGCGTTGCCCTTCAAGGAAAAGTCCCGGACGCACTTCCACCGCTTCATGAAGCGCGTGCACGAAGAGATGAAGACCCTCGGCGGCGAGAAAAACCCGCTGACCATCATCGCCAAGCGTTTCGCCACCGAAGCCCGGGTCATCTGCTTCGATGAATTCTTCGTCTCCGACATCACCGACGCCATGATCCTTGGCACCCTGATGGAAGAACTGTTCAAGAACGGCGTGACCCTCGTCGCGACCTCGAACATCGTGCCGGACGGCCTGTACAAGGACGGCCTGCAACGTGCGCGCTTCCTGCCGGCCATTGCGCTGATCAAGATCAATACCGAGATCGTCAACGTCGACAGCGGCGTCGACTATCGTCTGCGTCACCTGGAACAAGCCGAGCTGTTCCACTATCCACTCGACGAAGCCGCCAACGAAAGCCTGCGCAAGAGCTTCCGTGCGCTGACACCGGAATGCACGGCGGCGGTCGAAAATGACGTGCTGATGATCGAAAATCGTGAAATTCGTGCCGTGCGCACCTGCGATGACGTGGCCTGGTTCAACTTCCGTGAGCTGTGCGACGGCCCGCGCAGCCAGAACGACTACATCGAGCTGGGCAAGATCTTCCACGCCGTACTGCTCAGCGATGTCGAACAGATGAGCGTCACCACCGACGACATCGCCCGACGCTTCATCAACATGGTCGACGAGTTCTACGACCGCAACGTGAAGCTGATCATTTCCGCCGAGGTCGAGCTTAAAGACCTCTACACCGGCGGTCGCTTGAATTTCGAATTCCAGCGTACCCTCAGCCGACTGCTGGAAATGCAATCCCACGAATTCCTGGCGCGGGCGCACAAGCCGTAACAAGGTGCGGAAAGTAAAAAAGGCCTGCATATGCAGTAATGCTGTTCACTTAAGCGGAGCAGCCTTACGGTCCACCGGAAACCGGGTCTTTGATATCTTCACCGTCCTTGGCCTCGAAGGCCTCGGACGGTGATCCAGAAACATCCCTCCTACACCCGCCCT